>CAYFMB010000285.1:0-2563 GCA_964344095.1 uncultured Klebsiella sp. | reverse complement strand
TGCCGCTGAGCTGCGACGCCTTGATCCTGACGCCCAAGGAGTGGGACCAGTTGATGCTGACTGGCCGCCCCATCGCTGCGCAGGATCCTGCAACTGCAGCCATGGCCAAGGCTCTGGAGCGCGATTGCCGTTGGCTCTGGATCAGGGATGAGAGCGCCGCAGACACCAAGCACCATGACTGATGCATCGCAGCCCATCACCCCGCTGACAGCGCTAATTGTCAACGAGGAGGGTCAGCTCACCTACATGGGCCAAGACGGCCAGCGCTACGTGATCGTCGGCAATGCTGAATTGCTGAGCCAATGGCTGAAGCCGCAACAGGACGATCAGGACTGCTGATGACGCCTGGGCCTGGGTCTCAACAGCACCAAGGTTTCCGCACAGGAGCAATTGTCAACATCGGTTGTCCGTGCGGCGATCGTGATCAAGAATGAGGGAAAGACTGGTGCCCAGCGATGCGCGGATCGCAATCGACGACCAAGCAAATTGGTACAGCGCTCGACAGCAGCTCCATACCTGAGCGTTACCTGGCCCTCAGCGGGGGTGGCTTTAATGCCCAATCAAGCCATGCGGGCCTGCTCGCTGGCGCCATGGACGCCCTGGCCAAACAAGGCAAAGACGGCAACATTGACAACCTGTTGGGCCATGTGAAAAAGCTCGCGTCGAGTTCGGGAGGAACCTGGTTTTCAACACTCCTGGCATACACCGACGGCTTTCGCTCCCAATTCGAGTCGAAGAAAGGACGCGATGGCTACACGACGACCGGATACAACGGGAAGCTACGCAAAATCTTCGAGGGCCTGGGCTACAACACTGATGGTTCGTACAAAACACCTGCATTCACGGGCATCGCAAAATACGCCTATGGGTTGCTCAAGGACGGCATCGATGCGGCCATCTCAGCTGCGGCCAAAGTCACCGCCATCCCCGAGAAAACGATCCGAACCGGCCTCGACACCGCGCTTTTTTCAGGCGCCATGTCGCTCAACACGATCAAAGAATCAGGCCTCAGCTGGCTTGGTTTTGTTAACAACTACGTCAACAAACCTCTGGGTCTCGATCAGGCGCTGCAGGGCCTGACGATGACATCACCGCATCAGCCTTGGGCTCAGGACGTCGATCTGATTCTTCCTGGTGTGCTGCAGACCACAAAACAGACCCTGGGAACCTACGGCTTACTGGGTGTGTATCGCGCTACGCACACAACAACACCCAAGGCATCGGTCCCGAGCCAAGTGAATTTCACACCGGTTTTGCTGAGTTCGAGGGCCGTTTCCTCACCAGCCTCTAAACCGATCGGCCAAGCCCTGTTCACTGCCGGCGAGTTCACATCCACCTACCAAAGTGAGCGGCCGTTGGCTAACCCCAAACCGATCACCAAAACGATTCCTGCCAACCTGTCGAATCAACTGCCCATCGCCACGGTCAGCGCAATCTCATCAGCCGCCGCTGGCATGATGGCGGGCCCGATCGCGTTGACATCAAGTCTTTTCGACAGCCCCACGCTTCCGAAGATTGCCAAGACTGCCGTTCAACTGGCCCAAGACGCTCTCTCCGATGTGGTGAACGGCCTGGCACCTGCCGTCAGCATCAATAAGGGAGTCCTCGGCCCTGTACCGACGCTCGATGAAACACAACAGAGCACCAAAGGAGCTGCAGAAGTCGGTGTTGTTCGCATGGCTGACAGTGGCTATGTCGACAATTCAGCGGTGGCTTATCTGCTAAGAGACATTCAAGACAGCAAAGGGACAACGCAGCCTTTCAATATCACCCTGTGGATGCAGTCCAACGAAAAACCCGATGCCGTGACCGGGCTGCAGACGCGTGTACGTATTGCCAATGATCCAAGCAAGCTGAGCAGCTTTGGCCTGCCCTCAGAGGTGCCATTGCTGTTCGGTCAATCCAAAGGCGATGGCAGCTTGGATGGCGACCGGGTGATCAACCCACTCTCCGCACCGGGCCTGCCGATTTATGTCCCATCTCCAAAAGTGTTTGATCCGGCGGCGTGGTACGGCAAAGACAAGCCTGATTGGAGCTACAGCAAAGACAACATTGATTTGTCTTACTTCAAACTGCCTGTCACGACCGTTGCCAACAACACCTTTGGTGTCAAAGCCGGTCAATCCGGTACGCTTCACATCTTCAATGCCACCAACCGAGAGTCGTTTGCGGCACCGCTGACTTACGGTTACCTGAATGAGTATGACCAGAACTACAACGTGATTCGCGATGCCATCGCCAACCAAGGGGGCTTTGACAAACTCAAGGATGCACTCGGCCTGAGTGCTTGAACGACTTCACGGAGACAGTCCCGCAAGCAAAAACCGCTCACCCCTCAGCGCAACAAAAAGCCCGGCATCGCTGCCGGGCTTTGCTGTGGTTGAGCTTCGCTGCACCTGAACAGCAGCTGAAACGAAGCGCAGAGATCAAACCTTGCGGCTGTAGAACTCGACCACCAGCAGTTCGTTGATCTCGAGGGCGACCCATTCGCGCTCGCACTTGCCGATCACCTTGGCGACCTGCTTGGCCTTGTCGAGCTCGAGGTGGGGCGGAATGTTGGCCA
>CAYFMB010000284.1:0-2577 GCA_964344095.1 uncultured Klebsiella sp. | reverse complement strand
GATCGCTGGCCAAAAAGCCGAACACGAAGATCCCGATGAAGAAGAAGACGACCGAGTAAACCGAAATCTTGAGGGCGAGCATGGCCGAGCTGCGAATCGGGCTTGAGTTCTGAGCCTTGGATCAGAGGGCCAGATGGCCCATCATCCTATGGGTCCTGGCGGGGCCATCAAACGATGGCCAGCCCCCCTGCGGTGCCACTGTCCGTGCGGATTGAAACGTTTCAGTCATCTTTGCGGCTCGATCTGCAGTCCCTTTGGCAGGGCCTCAGGCCCCATCGCGCCTGGGGAGAGCGGCATCGCCCCGATTGGCATCGTCGCGGTCTGCTGATCTGGCCGCGCGGTGGCGTGGTGCAGCAGTTGCGCTTGACCTTGGTCTGTCCACCGGCGTGGCGAGCGCTGGCGAATGCGGCGCAGGCCCGTCTGGTGCTGCGCTGGTGGGCTGAGGCGGTTGAGCTGCGGGTCGACGGTGAACCGGTCCACCGCGGCGATCTGTTTGACAGCGCTTGCCGCTGGCCCCTGCCCACGCGCTGGTGGCACGGTGAACCGTTGCGCCTCGAGCTGGAGCTGCGCAGCCCGAAGCACGATGACGGGGCCCTTGTGCAGAGCAGCATCGAGCTTGAGCCGCTCGACCCTGCTGACCCGCACGGGTTGCTGCAGCCCACCTGGAAGGCGCTAGCGGCGCTGCGAGCCGAGTCGAGTGCCAACCCGACCGCAGCAGGCCCTGAACTGGGTTTTCATGTGCTCGGGCATGCCCATCTCGATCTGGCCTGGCTCTGGCCGGTGGCTGACACCTGGCAGGCAGCCGAGCGCACCTTCGCCTCGGCCCTCGATCTGATCGAGCGCTTTGAGTCGCTGCACTTCGCCCATTCGACCCCAGCGCTGTACGCCTGGCTGCAGCAGCACCGCCCGGCCCTGTTCGCGCGCATCGCGGCGGCCGTCGCGGCGGGCCGCTTTGAACCCATCAACGGTCCCTGGGTCGAATCCGATTGCGTGTTGATCAGCAGCGCCTCGCTGCTGCGCCAGTTCCAGTTGGGTCAGCACTGGAGCCGCCAGGCCTTCCCTGCGCTGGACCATGCGCTGGCCTGGCTGCCCGACAGTTTTGGCTTTGGGGCAGGGCTACCTGCCATCGCCCAGGCCACCGGCGTGCGCTGGTTCTGTACCCACAAGCTCGCCTGGAATGCCACCAACCCGTTCCCCCATCGCTTGTTTCGCTGGCGTAGCCGCTGCGGCAGCGAGGTGCTGGCGTTCATGACCGCCCCCATCGGCAGCGACGGCGATCCCGTGGCGATGGAGCGCTACCGCCTGCAATGGCAGCAGGCCACCGGCCTGGGCACGGCGCTGTGGCTGCCCGGCGTGGGTGACCACGGTGGCGGTCCAACCGCCGAAATGCTTGAGCAGCTGGCCCTATGGCAGCAGCAGAGCGAGCGCGGCGCACCCCTGGCTCCGCAGCGTCACGGCAGCCTGCGGGCCTACCTGGAGGGACTGGAACCGCAGGCCCCTCGGCTGCCGATTTGGCGCGACGAGCTCTATCTCGAGCTGCATCGCGGCTGCGCCACCAGCCGGCCCGACCAGAAACGGCACAATCGCAGCCTGGAACGCCTGCTGCGCGAAGCCGATCTGGCTGAGGTGGTGGCTCCGGTGGCAGCTGAGGTGGAGCAGGCGGCTACCAGCCCTGAGCCAGAGGGCGCGGCTGGCTGGCACAGCCTGCTGTTCCAGCAGTTTCATGACATCTTGCCGGGGACGTCGGTACCCGAGGTGTTTGAGCAGGCCGAGCCCCAGTGGCGTCAGGCCAGACGCCAGGCCAGACGCCGCCGCGACCGTGCCCTGTGCTCCTGGCTGGGGGCCGCGCCGGTCCCAGCTGCTGGATCTGCTGCGCAGCGGCAGCTGTGGACGGTGGCCCAGCTGCAACCGCTGCCGGCGCAGCGCCGTTGCCTGCGGCTGCCGCGCGGCGCCTGGAGTCTGGCCGATGGGACGGCAGTGCCGTCCCAGGCGGCTGCGGCGGGAGGCTGCTGGTTGCAGTTGCCCCCCTTTGACGGAGTCATGGCGCAGGGCCTCGTGCGCCTGCCCAGCGCCGCTGCTTCGGCGGCGGCCATCGCCCCAATCGACCAGCCGGTGCACAGCCAGCGGCTGGAACCAGGGCGCTGGCGGTTGAGCAATGGTCTGCTCAGCGTCGAGCTTGGCCCCGCGGGCGTACAGCAGCTCTGGGATGATCAGGGCCGCGCCTACCTGGCCGCTGCTGCGGCGCTGCGCGCTTACCGCGACAGCGGTGAGTTCTGGGATGCCTGGGACCTGGCGGCTGACTATGCCGCCCAGCCGTTGCCGCTGAGCTGGGATCCCGCCGGTTGGCAGCCCCTGTCCCAAGGGCCTCTGTGTGCTGAGCTCAGCTGGCGGGGGCGTTGCGGCCAGAGCGCGCTGCGTCTGGATGCCCGGCTGCTCGTCGGCTCACCCTGGCTGGAGCTGGTCTTGCGCGTTGACTGGCGCCAGCGCCATGTGCTGCTGCGCTTTGAGGCGCCTCTGGCCCAGGCGGCCCAGCGCTGGGCCGCCGATA
The DNA here is from genome assembly GCA_964344095.1 of uncultured Klebsiella sp. Taxonomy (GTDB): domain Bacteria; phylum Cyanobacteriota; class Cyanobacteriia; order PCC-6307; family Cyanobiaceae; genus RGUW01. The sequence goes on along the minus strand of CAYFMB010000284.1, from coordinate 29 downwards.
CCAGCGGGGGAGTGCTGGAGCGACCGGCT
>CAYFMB010000283.1:0-2593 GCA_964344095.1 uncultured Klebsiella sp. | reverse complement strand
CAACAGGCTGCGCAGCCTGTTGACCATGCTGGGCATTGTCATTGGCAACGCCTCGGTCATCACCCTGGTGGGTGTCGGTCGCGGCGCCCAGAGCCTGGCTGAAGGTCAGCTCAGCAATCTGGGTGCCAATGTCCTGTTTGTGGTGCCAGGCAACAACGACACCCGCCGCCAGGGGATCGACTTTCCCAAAAGCTTGGTGTTGGAAGACGCGGAGGCCATTGCCGAGCAGGTGCCCAGCGTCAGGCGGGTGGCACCCCAGATCACCCTGAGCGAGGTCATTCAGGCGGGTGGCAACAGTGCCACCGCGTCGGTCTCGGGCGTGACGCCAGATTTTTTACCGATTCGGCAGTTTGAGGTCGAGTCAGGCCGATTCTTCAGCAACGACGACCTGCGCTCGGCCCGCAACGTCACCGTGGTTGGCCCCGATCTGGCCAGCAAAATGTTTCCTGGTCGCACGGCGATCGGTCGCCAGCTGCGCATTCGCGACCAGAGCTTTGCCGTGATTGGTGTGCTCGCCCCCAAAGGTGCGGTCTTCGGCCAGAACCAGGATGAAAGTGCTTACGTGCCCCTGACCACGATGGTTAGCCGGCTCTCGGGGCGCGATCCCACCTATGGCATCAGCCTCAACTTCATCAGCGTGGAAGCCCGCGATGAAGCCAGCATGGGTGCTGCCAGTTTTCAGATCACCAACCTGCTCAGGCAGCGGCATCGCATCCTGCGGGAGGACGATTTCGCCGTGCGCTCTCAAAAGGATGCCCTGGCAATCGTGAGCACGATCACCGGCGGCCTGACCTTGATGCTGGCCGCCATCGGCGCCATCTCGCTCCTCGTGGGCGGCATCGGCATCATGAACATCATGCTGGTGTCGGTCAGCGAGCGCACCAGCGAGATTGGCTTGCGCAAAGCCCTCGGCGCCCGCAGCAACGACGTGCTGCTGCAGTTTCTGGTGGAGTCTCTGGTGCTCAGCAGTCTGGGCGGCGCCATCGGCAGTGGCCTTGGCTTGGGTGCGGTCACCCTGGTGGCGCTGGTGACGCCTCTGCCCGCCAGCATCGGCGCCGGCAGCGTGCTGGTCACCGTGCTGCTGTCTGGCTCGATCGGCCTGTTTTTTGGCGTGGTACCGGCCCGTCGGGCCTCCCAGCTCGATCCGATTGTGGCGCTGCGCAGCCTCTGAAGCGGCAGAGACGCGTCAGCAGCAGCGCACAAAAAACAAAAAAATGCTTAAAGAGTCGAAACAGTCGCGTTCGTCACCAAACCCGGACCGGGATCAATGGCTTAGTAGGTGCGCTGCTTGGGCCCTGGGCCGTGGATCTTGTGTCGTGTAGCTACCGGAACTCGAGCGATCGCATGGTGATCGCCCGGTGCCTGGGGCCTGACTGCTTCTTTATGGAGCGGGTTGTGTTCCCGTTTGAACTGCTCAGTTTCCAGTGCCCCGACGAGAGCGAGCTCGAGATCTGGACCCACGGTCTCGGAGGAGCTGAGCTGCTGGAGACCATCCCTGTGGCAGACCTGTTGATCGACCCTGCCGTGATGAGCGAGCCGCTGCTGAGCCTGGAGCGAGCCCTCGATTCGGCGGCCTGAGGTCCCAACGCTCAGGATCCCGGGGCGTCCCCGTTACACTTGTTCAAACTTCCCCAGGGATCCACTGCAATGAATCAGCGCTGGCGTGTACTGGCCCTGTGGTTGCTTCCTCTCGTTGTTGCTGCCCTGCTTGCGTGGCAGGTGCTTGGCAACGGATCCCTCGGACGCCTCGGCAGCGGCGGGAGCAACGGTCCGACGGTGGCCCCCCGTAACGCTGCTGTGGCCCGCATGAGCTACGGCCGCTTCCTCGACTATGTCGATGCTGGTCGGGTGACTGCCGTTGACATTTTTGATGGCGGTCGCACTGCCGTCATCGAGGCCGTTGACCCTGATCTTGACAACCGCGTGCAACGCCTGCGTGTTGATCTCCCGGGTGTGGCTCCGGAGTTGGTGAACAAACTGAAGGATCAGGGCATCAGTTTCGACATTCACCCGCCCAAGCAGGCACCGCCTGTCCTGGGCATCCTCGGCAATCTGCTGTTCCCGCTGCTGCTGATCGCTTCATTGGTCTTTCTTGCCCGCCGTGGCAATGGCATGCCTGGCGGCCCTGGTCAGGCGATGCAGTTTGGCAAGACCAAAGCACGGTTTTTGATGGAAGCCGAAACCGGCGTCAAGTTTGACGATGTGGCCGGTGTCGACGAGGCCAAGCAGGATCTCGAGGAAGTGGTCACCTTCCTCAAAACCCCCGAACGCTTCACCTCGATCGGCGCCAAAATCCCCAAAGGTGTGTTGTTGGTTGGTCCTCCTGGAACCGGCAAAACCCTGCTGGCCAAGGCCATTGCCGGAGAAGCCGGTGTGCCCTTCTTCTCCCTCTCCGGTTCCGAGTTCGTCGAAATGTTCGTGGGCGTCGGCGCCAGCCGCGTGCGCGACCTGTTCAAGCGGGCCAAGGAAAACAGCCCCTGCTTGATCTTCATCGACGAGATTGATGCTGTAGGACGCCAGCGCGGTGCCGGCATTGGCGGCGGCAACGACGAGCGCGAACAGACCCTCAACCAACTGCTGACCGAAATGGACG
>CAYFMB010000282.1:0-2597 GCA_964344095.1 uncultured Klebsiella sp. | reverse complement strand
TTGGGATGAAGGCTGGAGAGGAGCTGTTTCATCAAGGGATGAAGCGCACAAGCCATCCACCATACGCGCCTGTTCACGCAGGGGTGGCCCGGGCCTGATCCTGTTGTCAGTCGCCCACAGCAGCGGTGTCCATCAGAGCGCCCGCTTGCATGGTGATCAGCTGGCTGGCCTGGCGCCAGCCGCCGCTGAAGGCGTCCAGATGGGTGGCGCTCACCAGGCACTGGTGCCCCTGGCCCACGGCTTCGAGCAGCAGCTGCTGACGCGTTGGGTCGAGTTCGGCCAGCACGTCGTCGAGCAACAGCAGCGGCGGCTCGCCGACCACCTGCTGCACCAACTCGAGTTCGGCCAGCTTGAGCGCCAGCACCAGGGTGCGCTGCTGCCCTGCCGAGCCGTAACGCCGCGCCGGTTGGCTCCCCAGCTGCAGCCCGATTTCATCGCGGTGGGGCCCGACGCCGCATTGACCCAGACGCCATTCGTTGGGGCGCTGCAGCAGCAGTTGTTCGGCCAGGCTCTGGCACCAGGCTTCTTCACTGTCGTGCTCGGGTGGTGTGCTGCCGCTGCGGTATGCCAGCGTCAGGCTTTCGCGGCCGCCGCTGAGGTGGTCATGCCAAGCGGCGGCCAGCGGTTCAAGACGCTGCACGGCGCGGCGGCGCCGGCGGTGCAGGCGGGTGCCCACCAGGGCCATCTGGGCGTCAAAGGCATCGAGCAGCGCCGCGGCCTGCACAGGACTCGTGTGGCGACGCACCAGCTGGCTGCGCTGGCGCAGCAGGCGCCCGTAGCGACTCAGCAGTTCGCTGTACACAGGCTCCAGCTGCAATACCACCCGATCGAGCCATTGGCGCCGCAGCGCCGGCTCGCCGCGCACCAGCTCCAGATCGAGGGCACTGAAGCCCACGCAGCGCAGGCTGCCGATCAGATCGTGCTGGCGCTCCAGCGCTTTGCCGTTGCGTCGGGCTTCGCGCCCGCCGCTGCGGCGCAGCTCCAGCAGCAGCTGGTCAGCATCTGCGGTGCTCCCTTGCAGTCGCGCTGTGCTCTGGCCGTGCTGGATCAGCTCGCGGTCATGGCTGGCCCGATGGGAGCGCAGGCTGCCCAGCAACTCCACCGCCTCCAGCAGGTTTGATTTGCCCTCGCCATTGCGTCCCAGCACCAGCAACCGCGGAGCCTCCAGGCTGAGCTCCAGGTGGTTGATGTTGCGAAAGTGCAGCAGCTCCAGGCGTTGCAGCCGAATCGATCCGAAGCGGTGAGCAGCTAAAGTAGGCCGTGCCGGCAACGGCAATGGGCATGTAGCTCAGTTGGATAGAGCATCAGATTCCGGTTCTGAGTGTCGGGGGTTCGAGTCCCTCCATGCTCGTTGACTTCTCCGCCGGAACGGGGAAGTGGTTGCTCAGGGTTGAGCATGCAGCTGATGTCTGGACGCGTTCCCGCGTTGTAGGGCTGATCAGCTCAGCCTCAGCCCCATGGCTCGGATCCCGCCGGGATCAATCACGAAGCCGTGCTGCTTCAGGGCTTCGAGGGCGGCAGGCGGCGCCGCCAGCGAAATGCTGCAGCCGCTGAGTTCACGCCTGAGCCTGTTGAGGGCGCTGCCCACCAGCACGGCATAGATCTGACCGCAGCTGGCATCGTCCGGATCGGCGCAGAGATCCCAGAGGTTGGCGTTGAGGGCCATGTCGCTGGTGATGCGCACAAAGCCCACCAGTGCGTCGGGTTCGCGCACCACCGCGAAGTGCCAGGTGCTGCGCGTCAGCACCTGCTGCCAGCAGTCAGCACGACGCCACGGTTCTCCAACCTTGGCTAAGAGCCGGTTGAGGGCCTCGGCATCGAGGGCGTCGTTCTCCAGCAGGCGGTAACCCTGGCGCAGCGCTGGGGCAGGTGGTTGCAGGCGAAAAGGGATCAACGGTGACGGGCGGCTCAACCGGTGTTGCGCAGACCGGCTGCGATGCCGTTGATCGTGAGCAGGGCGCCCCGCAGCAGTTCGCTGCGGCTGTAGGTGCGCCCGTCGCCATCACTGCTGACCGCCTCGCTCATGGGCGGTTGGCGGTTTTGTTCACGCAACCGCCGCAGTAGAGCCACCTGCAGGAAGCCCAGTGGAATGATCGTGCGGTTGCGCAGATCGACCGCCAGCTGCAGGGCAGGGTCGGCATCGAGCAGGCGGTTGTGGCCCGTGATCTGCAGAACCAGATCGCGGGTGAGGGTGAATTCGGCCGCGATCGTCTGGAAGATGGCCTCGAAGGCCTCGCGGTGTTCGATGCGCCCCAAGGTCTGCACGTAATGGTGGGCCAAGTCCAGGTCCACCTTGGCCAGAGTCATCTCGACCTTGGAGATCAGCATCCGGAAGAAGGGCCAGCGCTCGTAGAGCAGGCGCAGCAGCTCAAGCTGACCGCTGTCGGCATCGAGCTCCTCCTGTAGCGCTGCCCCCACCCCGAACCAGCTGGGCAGCAGGAAACGGCTTTGGGTCCAGCCGAACACCCAGGGAATGGCCCGCAGGCTCGAGAGATCCTTGGCGCCGCCCTTGCGCCGGGCCGGGCGGCTGGAGATCTGCAGTTTGCTGATCTCCTCGATCGGCGTGACCTGCTGGAAGAAGGCCACCAGATCGGGGT
>CAYFMB010000281.1:0-2609 GCA_964344095.1 uncultured Klebsiella sp. | reverse complement strand
AGCCGGTGGAGCCGGTGGGGGTGGCGATGATCAGGCCATCGCCGCGGTACTGGTCCACCACCTCGCCGTCGATCTCGAGCTCGAGCAGACAGGTGGGTGACACCTCATCGAGGTAGGGCCTGAAGTACAGGTCGTTGAGCGCCAGATGGGGGCCGGTGTCGTCAGCATCGGCGTCCTCGTTGCGGCCACCGGCGCGCAGCACCCGCGCCTCGAGCATCATGCGGCGCTCGAGCGCCATGTGGTCGTCGCGCAGCCGCTGCCACAGGCTCTCGGGTTGATCACCCAGCTTGAGCTGGCTGCGGTCATGGGTCAGAAAACCCAGGTGGCCGCCCACGTTGAAGCTGAGGATCGGCACATCGAGGGGCGCCAGATGCCGCGCCGCACCCAGCACCGTGCCATCGCCCCCCAGCACCAGGGCCAGGTCGGGCAGCTGCGGCTCAGTGGCGAGCAGCCCTGGAAAGGGGTTGCTGGCCAGGCCACTGGTGGCACTGACCACATGAATGCCCTGAGCCTGAAGGTCTTCGAGGCAACGGCGGGCCTGACGCTGGGCCGCCTGGCTGCCGGCCCGCACGATCAGCCAGACCCGCTCAAGCCGCATGGTGGGAGGCGTCTACCAGCGCAGCAGGTTAAAGCGCTCCATATCGACTGTCTCGCGGTTGCGGTACAGCGACAGCAGGATCGCTAATCCCACAGCCGCTTCGGCGGCAGCAACGGTGATCACAAAGATGGCAAACACCTGACCGCGAATCAGCTGGCCATCGAGGTAACCGGAGAAGGCCATCAGATTGAGATTGACCGCGTTGAGCATCAGCTCGATGCTCATCAGCACGCGCACGGCGTTGCGGCTGTTGATCAGGCCCCAGACACCTGCACAGAACAGCAGCGCGGCCAGCACCAGGTAGGCCTGGAGTGGGATTTCGGTCGGCAAAGTAAAGCTCATGGCTTGCTGGTCAGCAGAGGTGTACGCGCTTTTTCAATCAGACCCTGATCAGCAGGCTCACCAGTGATCACATCACTGGCAAACACGTCACGGCGGGCCAGCACAATCGCCCCGATCATCGCCATCAACAGCAGCACCGAGGCGAGTTCAAACGGCAACAGATAATCGCTGAACAGGTGCTCGCCGATGCGGGCCGTGGCCTCCTCGCCGATCGATGCAGGGCCGGGCAGGGCCCAGGGGGTGGTGAACGCCACCCGCACCAGCAGCACAAACAGACCGGCGCAGACCCCTGCCGACAGCAGACGTCGCACGGCCAGACCGGGAATCGCCGAGAGGTCTTCGCGTTTGTTGACGAGCATGATCGCAAACAGGATCAGCACGTTGACCGCGCCCACGTAAACCAGGATCTGGGCCGCGGCCACAAAGCTGGCGTTCAGCAGCAGGTACAGGCCGGCCACCGAGAGGAACACGCCCCCCAGCAGAAAAGCCGAGTAGACGATGTTGGGGAGCAGCACCACACCGAAGGCGCCGACCACGGTGGTGATGGCCAGAACCACAAAGCAGATGAACTGGGTTGTTGAAGCGATGGTCATGCCTCAGCACCCCCGTTGGTGCTGGCAGCTTGGGATGCCGCAGCGGTTTTGGGCAAGCTCTCGAGCACTTGCTCGGGCAGCTGACCGGCGCGGGGCCGGGTGTCGGGCACACCATGGGGATCCATCTCCCCCTTCGGCAGGTAGGCCAGCTCCCGCAGCGGAATCACCGACGGATCGGTCGTGACACTGGTAGGCAGGCGGCCCAGGGCGACGTTGTCGTAGTTGAGGCTGTGGCGATCAAACGCCGCCAACTCGTACTCCTCGGTCATCGAGAGGCAATTGGTCGGGCAGTACTCGACACAGTTGCCGCAGAAGATGCACACCCCGAAGTCGATGGAGTAATTGCGCAGCTCCTTCTTCTTGGTGGCCTTGTTCATGACCCAATCGACCACCGGCAGGTTGATCGGGCAGACCCGCACACACACCTCACAGGCGATGCACTTGTCGAACTCGTAGTGGATGCGGCCGCGGTAGCGCTCCGACGGAATCAGCTTTTCGTAGGGGTACTGCACCGTGACCGGCCGCCGGCGCAGGTGGTCAAAGGTGACCGCCAGACCCTGGCCCAGGTTCTGGGCCGCGCTGACCGCATCGCGGGTGTAGTCACCGACTTGCTTGAGAAACCCGAACATGGCGGCTCAGATGAAACGGGAGAACAGCGGGCGTTGGCACCCATGATGGACGGCCAGAGCCGCAATCTGGGCAGGAGTCAGTGGGCCGGGGCAGGTCATCCGCCAAAGGCCATCGGAAAGGCCAGCTTGAGCCCGGCAGTGACCAGCAGGTTGACCAGGGCAATGGGGAGCAGAAACTTCCAGCCCAGGTTGAGCAGTTGGTCAATGCGCACCCGCGGTGTGGTCCAGCGCAGCAAGATCGCCAGAAAGACCAGAAGATAGGCCTTGAGCACGGTCATGACGATGCCGACTGAAGCAGCAACGACCTGGACCACCGGCGCATCGATCGGTTGACCCAACCAGCCCGCCAGCCACTCGATCGGCAGAGGGAAGCCCCAGCCACCCAGGTACAGCACCGCCACCAGCAGGGCCGAGAGCACCAGGTTGATGTAACTGCCCAGATAGAAG
>CAYFMB010000280.1:1084-2616 GCA_964344095.1 uncultured Klebsiella sp. | reverse complement strand
AGATCATGGGGATTCCTGAGCTCAGGCTCAGTGCCACCTGTGTGCGGGTGCCGGTGCTGCGGGCCCACTCGGAGGCCGTCAACATCGAGTTCTTTGAACCCTTTGCCGTCGACGAAGCCCGCGGCCTGCTGGCCGAAGCACCCGGGGTGGAGCTGCTCGAGGACTTTGAGGCCAACCGCTTTCCGATGCCGACCGACGTCACCGGTCGTGATCCGGTGGCCGTTGGCCGCATCCGCCAGGACCTCAGCGATCCCAACGCGCTGGAGCTGTGGCTCTGCGGCGATCAGATCCGCAAGGGAGCGGCTCTCAATGCGATTCAGATCGCCGAACTGCTGCGTGGTGCCCCGCTTGCCCAGGGAGGTGCTGTTTGAGCAGCGCCACCCGGCAGCCCTGGAGCAACGCCCCCTTCGGGCGGGTTGTGACGGCCATGGTCACCCCATTCACGGCCGATGGCGCTGTGGACCATGCCCTGGCCGCTCGACTGGCCGATCACCTGGTCAGCCATGGTTCTGACGGCCTGGTCATTTGTGGCACCACCGGTGAGTCGCCCACCCTCAGCTGGGCTGAGCAGCATCGCCTGATTGCTGCGGTTCAGGAGGCGGTGGCGGGCCGGGCCCGGATCATTGCCGGCAGCGGCAGCAACTGCACCGCTGAGGCCGTCGAGGCCACCCGCGAGGCTGCGGCCCTGGGTGTCGACGGCGCTCTGGTGGTGGTGCCGTATTACAACAAGCCGCCCCAGGAGGGACTTGAAGCCCACTTTCGGGCGGTGGCAGGTGCTGCGCCCGAGCTACCGCTGATGCTTTACAACATTCCTGGCCGCACGGGCTGCAGCCTTGCGCCCGAGACGACGGCGCGGTTGCTCGACTGCCCCAATGTGATCAGCTACAAGGCTGCCAGTGGCAGCACCGAGGAGGTCAGCGCCCTGCGCCAGTTCTGCGGCGATCGCTTGGCGATCTATAGCGGCGATGACGCCCTCACACTGCCGATGCTGGCCGTTGGCGCTGTCGGCGTGGTCAGCGTGGCCAGCCATGTGGTCGGTCCTCAGATCAGCGCCATGATTCACGCTTTTTTGGAGGGTGATCTGGCCACTGCCTTGTCCTTGCATGAGCAACTGCTGCCGCTCTGCAAGGCCCTGTTTGCCAGCACCAATCCGATTCCGGTCAAAGCTGCTCTGGAGCTCAGCGGCTGGCCGGTCGGAGCCCCACGTCTGCCTTTGTTGTCTGCCTCAGACGCCGTGAAACAACGCCTGTCCGAAACCCTGGCCGCCCTGCGTCCCACCTGACGCCTCGGCTTGGTTCAGTTCATCTCATTCGCTTCGTTCACATTTCGTTCCATTCCGCTCTGTTTTCATGACCAGTTTCAACGGCAGCAATAACGGCAAAAGCACTTCGTTCAATGGCAACGGTGCCAACGGCAATGGCGCCAACGGCAAAGCTAAGCAGCCCAGCTTGCGTGTCATTCCGCTGGGTGGCTTGCACGAGATCGGCAAGAGCACCTGCGTGTTCGAATACGGAGACGACCTCATGCTGGTG
>CAYFMB010000280.1:0-1074 GCA_964344095.1 uncultured Klebsiella sp. | reverse complement strand
CCTGCGTCCCACCTGACGCCACGGCTTGGTTCAGTTCATTGTTCTTCGTTTCGAACGACTTCAGTTCCATCACATTTTGTTTTCATGACTAGTTTCAACGGCGGCAATAACGGCAACAGCATCTCTGCGAACGGCAACGGTTCCAACGGCAAAGCCAAGCAGCCCAGCCTGCGCGTCATTCCCCTGGGTGGCCTGCACGAAATCGGTAAGAACACTTGTGTCTTCGAATACGGCGACGACCTCATGCTGGTGGATGCCGGTCTGGCTTTCCCCAGTGATGGCATGCACGGCGTCAACGTCGTCATGCCCGACACCAGTTATCTCAAGGAAAACCAGAAGCGCATCCGCGGCATGATCGTGACCCACGGTCACGAAGATCACATCGGTGGCATTGCCCACCACCTCAAGAACTTCAACATCCCGGTGATCCATGGCCCGCGCCTGGCGCTGGCGATGCTCACCGGCAAGATGGAGGAAGCCGGTGTGATGGATCGCACCATCCTGCAGACCGTGGCTCCGCGGGATGTGGTGAAGGTGGGTCAGCACTTCTCGGTGGAGTTCATCCGCAACACCCACTCGATGGCCGACAGCTATTCGCTGGCCATCACCACCCCGGTGGGCACGATCATTTTCACCGGAGACTTCAAGTTCGACCACACCCCGGTCGATGGCGAGCACTTCGATTTGGCACGTCTTGCTCACCACGGCGAGCAGGGGGTGCTGTGCCTGTTTAGCGATTCGACCAATGCCGAGGTGCCCGGCTTCTGCCCGCCCGAGCGCTCGGTGTTCCCCTGCCTCGATCGCCACATCGCCCAGGCTGAGGGGCGCGTGATCATCACCACCTTTGCCAGCTCTATTCACGTGACCTGCCTGATCGCGAAACGCTGTTGCTGATGACCGGCAGCCAGGGCGAGCCCCTCGCCGCCTTGAGCCGCATCTCACGCGGTGAACACCCTCAGGTGCAGGTCAAGACCACCGACACGATCATCTTTTCAGCCAGCCCGATCCCGGGCAACACGATTTCGGTGGTCAACACGATCGACCGACTGATGATGCTCGGCGCCAAGGTCATTT
>CAYFMB010000279.1:0-2631 GCA_964344095.1 uncultured Klebsiella sp. | reverse complement strand
TCGTCGATGCCCGTGCCCAGAAAAATGATCCGCTCGCGCAGCAGGCGTGAGTAGATGTCAAAGGCGCGGTCGCCCCGACCCGACTGCTCGACCACGGTGGGCAGCACACCGGGAGCGGCCATGGGGCCGGCTGACCAGCAGCGCGCGTTGGAGCGGCTGTGGACCGGGTGAGGGGTGAAGGCGTCGATCACGCGCGTGGCTCGGCAGGGGTCGTGGACTTCCGTTCAATTTATGGGCGCCGGCTGGGGCGCCGCGGTTCGCTCAGGCCTCGGCGTCGTCCTTGGCTTTGGCTTTGCTGCTCTTGGCCTTGCTGGCCTTGGGCTTGGCCTCGGTCTCGGCCTGATCAGCGTCATCGGCCTTGGCCGGGGCTTTTTCGCTGACGGTGCTGTTGGCGTCCAGCCAGGTGAGCAGCTGCTCCTGCAGCAGATCGTCGGCGACGGCCTGGCGCAACCGCTGCGGATCGATGTTGCCCTGTTGGCTGAGACCGCGGCTGATCTCCTTGACCTTGGCGTCGAGAGCCTCCTCCTCCACGCTGATGCCCTCGGCTGTGGCCAGCGCCTTGAGCGCCAGCGAGCGCTTCAGCCGCTGCTCAGCTTCGGGGCGGGAGGTGTCCATCAGGCTGCGCACCAGGTCGGGGGTGAACAGTTTTTTGACATCCATGCCCTGTTCGGCAATCTGCCCGGCGGTCTGCTCGATCAGGTTGCGGATCTCCTGTTGCACCAGGGTCTCGGGCAGTTCAACCTCAAGCTGCTCGACCAGAGCTTCGATCAGGGCGTTGTGACGGTTGGCCTTGCCGCGGCGCTCAGCGTCGTCCTTGAGCCGGGTCTCCAGGTCGCTGCGCAGTTCGGCCAGGGTCTGCTTGTCGCTGGCCTGCTGGGCAAAGGCGTCATCGAGGGCCGGCAGCTCGCGGGCTTTGAGTTCCTTGAGGGTGATCGCGAAGCGGGCCTTGCGGCCGGCGGCCTCTTCCTGGGGGTAGCTCTCGGGAAACTGGCAGTCGATGGTCTTGCTGTCACCGGCTTTCATGCCGATCACGCCCTCGATGAAGCCGGGGATCATGCGCCCCTCTTCGAGCTCGACCTCCATGGCGTCGCTGCTGCCGCCGCTGATCGCCTCGTCGGTATCGGCATAGGTGCCGCTGAAGCTCAGCAGAGCGACATCGCCGCTCTGGGCAGCTCGGCCCTCAACGGGAACCAGTGTGGCCAGTTGGCGGCGCGATTGCTCCAGCAGCTCGTCCACCCGGGCGGGGTCATAGCTCACCGTTTCGGCTTCGGCCTTGAGCCCCTTGGTCGCTTTGAGGCTCGGGCTGGGCTCAACGTCGAGTTCCAGGGTGAAGGTCAGGCTCTGGCCGGGCTCGAAGCGTTCCAGCACCACCTCGAAGCCTTCGCTGAGCTCGGGACGGCCGATGGCGGCCACGGTTTCCTGCTCAAGCGCTTCGCGGAAGCTGCTGTCAACCAGCTCCTCGAGGGCGGTCGCTTTGATGCGCAGGGGGCCGATCTGCTGCAGCAGCACCGGGCGAGGCACCTTGCCCTTGCGGAAGCCCGGCAGGCGGATGCTGCGGCTCAGGCTGTCGACCGCTTTTTCGTAGGCGGCGGTGCTGCGTTCGGCGGGCACGGCCAGCTCGAGGGCGACGCGGCTGCCGGGTCTGGGGCTTGTCTTGACCGTCAGGGTTCCTGCCGCAGAGCCTGTGCTGGCGGGGGTGCTGGTCTTGGCGGCAGGGCTCATGGGCTAGGCGGTGCGATGCAGGCAGCCCACGATCCTAGAAAGTGGTCCGAACGGCCTCCCAAACCCTTATTGTTGGTTCGGCGCAAGACGCAGGCGATACCGTCACAATCCAGTCCCCGTCGAGGTCGGACAGAGCATCCACAGTGATGATCTGGGTCTGACGCAGCCAACATCACGTTCGTGCCGTTGCCGATTCAATCGGTTTTTGTTTCCTTTGACCGTCGCTCAGACCACCTCGCAAGCCCAGACCAAGGCCCTTCCTGATCGCCCCCTGCGTATCGCCATCTTGGGCGCCACCGGCGCCGTCGGTCAGGAACTGCTGCAGTTGCTCGATGAGCGCCGCTTTCCCGTCGCTGAGCTGATCCCCCTGGCCTCGCCCCGCTCGGCCGGCCAGACTTTGATGTGGCAGGACCAGCAGCTGCAGGTTCAGCCTGTCACTGCCGATGCCTTTGCCGGTATCGATCTGGTGCTGGCCTCGGCCGGTGGCTCGGTGTCGAAGCAGTGGGCTCCAGTGGCCGCTGCGGCCGGTGCCGTGGTCATCGACAACTCCAGCGCCTTTCGCATGGATGCCTCGGTGCCCCTGGTGGTGCCCGAGGTGAACCCCGAGGCCGCCTTGACGCACCAGGGGATCATCGCCAATCCCAACTGCACCACGATCCTGCTGACCCTGGCGTTGGCCCCCCTGCACGCCCGCCGGCCGATCAAGCGGGTGGTGGTCAGCACCTACCAGAGCGCCAGCGGCGCCGGTGCCCGCGCCATGGAGGAGCTGCGCAGCCTCAGCCGCACCGTGCTCGAGGGCGGCGAGCCGGTCAGCGAGGTGCTGCCCCATTCGCTGGCCTTCAACCTCTTCTTGCACAACTCGCCGCTGCAGGCCAACGGCTATTGCGAAGAGGAGCTCAAGATGGTCAA
>CAYFMB010000278.1:0-2633 GCA_964344095.1 uncultured Klebsiella sp. | reverse complement strand
CACCCCGGCGGCCAGCAGCAGCAGCGCCAACCCCGCCGCCACCGGGCCCAGGTGGCCTCCGGCCCGCGGCGCCGCCCAGGCGATGAGCCCAAGCCCCAGGGCCAGTTCGCTGAGGCCGGCGGGCGAGAGATTGCGCAGCGACAACCAGAACTGACTGTCGATCGGCTTGAGCAGCACAAAGTCGAGGGTGCCCTCGCGCACATGGGTGACGATCGCCCCCAGGTTGGGCCGCAGCCAGGTGGTGGCGACGCCGTCGAGCAGGGTGTAGACGCCCTGCACCACCAGCGCCTGCTGCCAGCTCCAGCCGCCCAGGGTCGCCGCCGCGTGCTGTGCCACCTGCTGTGCGCCCGGCGCCCCGCCGCGGGCGCCAAAAAACAGCGACAGGATGAATACGCTGCCGGCCAGGTTGGCGGCGGCCGCCAGCAGCTCAATCACCACATTGAGCTGGTACTCGAGCTGACCCGCGAGGGCCGTGCCCCAGAAGCGCCGCAGGGTCAGCAGGTAGCGCCGCATCAGGCCCCCATGGCGGTGTACCGGCGCACGCCGGCACGCCACAGCAGCAGGGCCGCCGGCAACAGCAGAGCGATCCAGGCGAGCTGAGCGGCAAAGCCCGCTGCCGCATCGACCGGCAACCCCGCCAGCAGCCGCGCCGGAAAGTTGATCAGCCAGGGAAACGGGGTCCACTGGGCCAGGGCTCTGAGGCCAGGCGGAAACGCCGCCAGCGGAGCCAGCAGCCCCGAGAAGAACAGAAACGGTACAAACAGCAACCGCTCCAGGGCGCTCGCCTTCTCGCTGAAGAAGCACAGCGCCGCGATCAGGCTCTGCAGCAGAAAGCCGATCGCAAACGCAGCCAGAGTCGCCAGCCAGGCGAGCATGACCTGGGGCACAGAGGGCAACCAGAACGCCGCCGGATTCACCGCAAAAAACAGCGCGGCGATCAGCGCCGCAAACGGCAGCCGCGTCAACTGCTCGGCCAGGTGAGCCGCCACATAACGCCAGAGCGGATGGAGCGGTTGCAGCAGATACGGCGACAGCCGGCCCAGCAGGGCGTCCTCCTCAAACGCAAACACCACCCACACCACCGAAAACTGGCGCACCAGGTAAGCGGCGAGAAAGTAACGATCGAGGCCTTCGGGCCCAAGGCCGAGGGCCGCGCCGGCCGGGGCCTGACGCCAGAGGGCCAGCATGATGAACGGCAGCAGACCCGAGAGCGCCCAGAGGGCAATCTCGGCGCGGTATTCGCTCATCAGCGCAAACTGACTGACCAGCAGCGCCCGTGCCGATCGCAAGGCGGTGGAGCGCTGGCGCGAGGGCATGGCGGCTCCTAGTTGACCTGCACCCCTTTCCAGAACGCCACCCGCCCTTTGATGTTGGCGGCTTCGGGCTTGGGATCGGGATAAAACCAGGCGGCGTTGACATTGACCTGCCCATCGACGACCACGTCGTAGTAATGGGCCTCACCCTTCCAACCGCAGACACTGCGATGGCTCGACGGGCGGAAGCAACCCTCGACCAACGCTTCCGCCGGGAAGTAGGCGTTGCCTTCGACCGTGACGATGTCGTCGCTGCTGGCGATCACGGCGTTGTTCCAGCGGGCTTCGGTGGCCATGGGGAGGGCGACGCAGAGACCATCAACCTATTCCTGCAGACCGCCTGCTGGCGGCGGCATCGGGGGCTCTCCAGACTGAAACAAACCGCCGATCAGCTCCTCGATCGGCGGTTCGCTCACCTCCAGATCGCGCACCTCAAAGCGGGCCAGCAGCTCGGCCACCACCGCCGTGAGCCGGTCCCGCGGCACCAACAGGGTGGCGGCCTGGCCGTCGAGCCGCTCCAGCTCGCCGTAGGGAGCCAGGGCCTGGGCTGTGGCCGGTTCGGCCAGCTCCAGCCGCACCTGACGGCTGGGGGCCAACTGGGCCGCCAGCTGCTCCAGGGGCCCGTCGTGGAACAGGGCACCCTGGTGAATCAACAGCACCCGCGGACACAGGGCGGTGATGTCGGCCATGTAGTGGCTGGTGAGCAACACCGTGGCACCGGTGCGGCGGTTGTACGCGGCTAGGAAACTGCGCACCCGCGCCTGGGCGTTCACATCGAGGCCGAGGGTGGGTTCGTCCAGGAACAACACCGATGGTTGATGCAGCAGGGCGGCCAGCAGCTCGGCCTTCATGCGCTGCCCCAGCGACAGCTTGCGCACGGGACGGTTGAGTTCCTCACCCAGCTCGAGCAGCTCGGCCAGCTCGCCAATGCGGCGCGTGGCCTCCCGATCGCTGAGGCCATAGACCGCAGCATTGACCCGCAACGAATCGAGCGGCGGCAGGTCCCAGATCAGCTGCTGCTTCTGCCCCATCACCAGGGTGATCTGCTGCAGAAAAGCCCGCTGACGCCGGCGGGGCTCATAGCCCGCCACACGCACCAGGCCGCCGCTGGGGTGAATCAAGCCGCACAACATCTTGAGGGTGGTGGTCTTGCCGGCACCGTTGGCCCCGAGGAAGCCCACCATCTCGCCGGGCTCGATCGCAAAACTGACATCGCGCACCGCCACCACCTCGCGGCTGCGACGCCTGACGAAATGGCGCAGGGTGCCAAGCAGCCCGGGCTGCTTGGCGGCAACGCGATAGGTCTTGCTGAGGCCTTTG
>CAYFMB010000277.1:1094-2635 GCA_964344095.1 uncultured Klebsiella sp. | reverse complement strand
GCCAGCGACAGGGGCCAGTCGAGCCAGCACATGTAGCCAAACACCACCACCAGCTGCAGGGCGCTGGGGGTGGTGTCCTGAATCGTCTTGTAGATGACCTCACCGACACGATCAGCGTCCTCGGTGAGGCGATAGGTGAGATCGCCGGCCGAGAGCTTCTCCAGCGCACCAAAGTCGAGCCGCTGCAACCGGGCAAAGAGCTGACGGCGCAGGTCCTGGCTGACCAGCAGCGCCGGCTCGGCCAGCAGGCTGTCCTGGCCAAATTGGGCCAGCTTCTGCACCATGAACACGGTCAGGGCCAGGCCAATCACCCGCAGCACCCGCGGCAGATCACCGGCACCGATCGCCGGGATCAGCTGACCGGCCAGCCAGGCCAGCAGCGGCCAGCAGGCCACAAACAGCAGCATGCACAGTCCACCCCCCAGCAGCGCCCGCTTGTGGGGCAGCAGCAGCGGCAGCAGGCGGCGAAAGCCTGCAGAGGAAGGTGCGAGCATCCAGGCAAGCTAAATCCCGATGAAACTCGATCAATTCCTCAAGTGGCAGGGCCTGGTCTCAACCGGCGGTGAGGCCAAGCAGCGGATCCAGGCCGGTCACATCAAGGTCAACGGTCTGGTGGAGACCCGCCGCGGCCGCCAGCTCTCCACGGGCGATGCGGTCGAAGTCGACGGGGTCGAAACGCTGGTGCTGCCGCGCGGCGAGGGCGGGCAGGCGGCCATTTAGGTTTTGCTGACGCTCGAGCCATGAGGTGAATCAGTGCGGAAGGCCGTGATCGCTGGCAACTGGAAGATGCACATGACCTGTGCCGAGACGCGGGTCTTTGCCGCCACCTTTCGCCCTTTGATCGCCGATCTGCCCGCTGACCGGCAGATCGTGATCGCCCCACCCTTTACTGCGATTCCGACCCTGTGCCGCCACCTCGAGGGTGCTGGGGTTTCGATTGCCGGCCAAAACGTGCACTGGGAAGAGAAGGGCGCCTACACCGGCATGGTCTCGGCTCCGATGCTGGTCGAGCACGGCGTGACCCACGCGATCGTCGGCCACAGCGAGCCGCGCAAGTACTACAGCGAGACCGACGAGCAGATCAACCTGCGCGCCCGCACCGCTCAGAAGCACGGACTGGTGCCGATCCTGTGCGTGGGTGAGAGCCTCGACCAACGCGAAGCGAATGAAACCGAGCGGGTGATTCACCGCCAGATCGAGCAGGGACTCGAAGATGTCGATCCCACCAATCTGATCGTGGCCTACGAACCGATCTGGGCGATCGGCACCGGCAAGACCTGCGCCGCCGAAGAGGCCAACCGCATCTGCGGCCTGATCCGCGGTTGGGTGGGTGAGCCCAGCGTGACCGTGCAGTACGGCGGCTCGGTCAACACCGCCACCATCGATGAACTGATGGCCCAGAGCGACATCGATGGCGTGCTGGTGGGCGGCGCTTCGCTCGATCCCGTGAGCTTCGCCCGCATCGCCAACTACCAGGTGCCAGCGGCTGTTTGAGCGCAAACAGCCGCTGGCACCTGGTAGTTGGCGATGCGGGCGAAGCT
>CAYFMB010000277.1:0-1084 GCA_964344095.1 uncultured Klebsiella sp. | reverse complement strand
GATGGGGGTGCTCAACCTCACCCCCGACTCGTTTAGCGATGGCGGCCGGCTGGGCAGCGTCGATGCCGTTGTGCGCCAGGCACGACGCATGCTGGCCCAGGGGGCTGCGGTGCTCGATCTGGGCGCCCAAAGCACCCGGCCCGGAGCCAGCGATGTGGGCCCGGCCGAAGAATTGAGCCGCCTGCTGCCCGCACTGCAAGCCCTGCAGGGGCTGCGCCAAGAGCATCCGGCGCTGCTGATCTCGATCGACACCTTTCACGCGGCGGTTGCCGAAGCAGCCCTGGCAGAAGGTGCCGACTGGATCAACGATGTGCGGGGGGCAAACGTCACACCAGAGGCCCCGGGTAGCACGTTGCGTGATGCAGCCATGTTGGGGTTGATCGCTCGCGCTCGCTGCCCCTATGTGCTGATGCACAGCCGCGGCACCAGCCTGACCATGGACAGCATGGCGCTCTACAGCGATGTGGTTTCCGAGGTGCGGCGCGAGCTTCAGGCCGCCACAGAACAAGCCCTAACGGCAGGGGTTGCCCCCGAGCAGATCATCTGGGACGTGGGTCTGGGCTTTGCCAAAACCACCGAGCAGAACCTTGAACTGCTGCACCATCTGAGTGAGCTGGTCTGCTCCAGCCCTTACCCGGTTCTGATCGGCCCCTCACGCAAGCGCTTCATCGGCGTAGTGCTGAATGAACCCCGCCCCCGGGCACGCCTGTGGGGCACAGCGGCCGTGTGCGCTCTTGCCGTCGCTGCCGGCGCCCGGGTGATGCGGGTGCACGACGTGGGTCCCATAGCCCAGACAGCGCGCATGGCAACAGCGATCAACCTACAGATCGCGTTAGGAGGCTGCTGAAAAAGCAAACAAACACTAGGTTCTTGAACTTTTCGTGATCGTCATGACCGCCGAGTCAATCTGATTGACCGCTGCACTGCGGCTCGCCTGGAACATGGGTGATCCAGAAAGCAGGACTTGGAGCTGGCTTACCAGGGCCTTGGCCCCGTTCATGATCACCGTCATGCCATCAACCCCTGCCCCTTGACAAGGCTGCTGTCAGGATCAGGTTGTTGGCCACGACATGTCGACCGGCCT
>CAYFMB010000276.1:0-2663 GCA_964344095.1 uncultured Klebsiella sp. | reverse complement strand
GCACCTCGAGGTGCCGGTGGAGGTGGTGCCGATGGAAGAGCTCGAGGCCGTGCTCGAGAGCGCTAACAACGGCACCGTGGTCACCAGCCGCTACTTCTTGCAGCCGGTCGAGGCGATTGCGCGTCGCTTCAGCGTGCGGGCGGTGCCGGTCGATCTCAACGACTTTCGCCACGAGCTCGATCTGCTGAAGGAGCTGCGCCCGGGCAGCTGTGTCGGTCTGGTCAGCATCAGCCCGGGCATCCTGCGGGCGGCCGAGGTGATTCTGCACAGCATGCGCGGCAGTGAGCTGCTGGTCATGACCGCCAACCCCGACACCGGCAGTCGCCTGCTGGCGCTGTTGCGGGCCGCCAGCCACGTGCTGTGCGACCGGCCGAGCCTGCCCCTGGTGGAGCAGACCCTGCGCCAGAACCGCGCCCAGCTGATGCGCTTGCCGGTGGTGCACTGCGCCCAGAGCTACCTGGGCAGTGCCACGATCGATTTGCTGCGCAAGGAAATCGGGCTGCTGGCTGCCTGAGCCTGCTTAGGCTCACGCCATGCTCAAGAGCATTTGCGCCGATCTGGCGATCATCAAGGAGCGGGACCCTGCCGCCCGGGGCACGCTGGAGACAGTCCTTTGTTACCCGGGCTTTCATGCCCTGGTGCTGCATCGCATCAGCCACCGCCTGTGGCAGCAGGGTGTGCCGCTGCTGCCGCGCTTGCTCAGCCAGTTGGGCCGCGCCACCACAGGCGTGGAAATTCACCCTGGTGCCCGCATTGGCCGTGGCGTGTTCATCGACCACGGTATGGGCGTTGTCGTTGGGGAAACCGCGGTCATCGGCGACAACTGCCTGCTCTATCAGGGGGTCACCCTGGGAGGCACCGGCAAGGCAACCGGGAAGCGCCACCCCACCCTCGAAAATGACGTGGTGGTCGGTGCCGGCGCCAAAGTGCTGGGTGCCATTACTGTCGGCAGTAACACCCGCATCGGCGCCGGTTCGGTTGTGCTGCGCGATGTGGCTCCCGACAGCACCGTGGTGGGCATCCCTGGCCGAGTCATCCACCAGTCGGGCGTGCGCATTGACCCGCTGGCCCACTCGGCCCTGCCCGACGCCGAGGCCAGCGTGATCCGCAACCTGATGGAGCGCATCGATGCGCTCGAAGGCGAGCTTGCACGCACTCAGTCTTGTTTACGTGAACTGGCTGCGGGTAGGCCGCTGCAGGAACCCTGCCGCGGAGAGGCCCAAAACCTCAAAGATCGGGAGATCCTTGAGTTTTTGGGGGATAATGATCGTTAACAGCTTGTTTCGGGTGCAGTCGGCAGACTGGACTGTGCGCTGAGGGGTTGGTAAGGCTTAGGTCGTCGTGCTGAGTTCTTCGCTCTGAACCCTGGGCTGGAACATGAACATTGAATAGATGACGTTGCGTCTCATTTGCGTCATCATCTCGAGGAACATGTCGTAGCCCTCGTTTTTGTATTCGATCAGGGGGTCCTTCTGGCCATAGCCGCGCAAGCCGACAGATTCGCGCAGGGCATCCATCGATTGCAGATGTTCGCGCCATAGGGTGTCGATCTGCTGAAGGATGAAGAAGCGTTCAGCCTGTCGCATGAGCCCAGGGCTCACTTGCTCGATCTGACCTTCCTTGATGTCATAGGCGTTGCGCATTTGCTCCTGCAGGAATGCCTTGAGTTCCTCAACCTGCAGCCCAGCGAGCTGTTCAGGGGTCAAGTCTTCAAGCAGGTAAATGAATTCCTTGACTTTGCTGACGAGGCTGGTGAGGTCATTTTCCTCGGGCGGTAGGTCAGGATTGACGTAGGCCTCCACGATGTCGACGATGGTGCGTTCGCCATAGCCGAGAACCTGTTGCTTGAGCTCGCGTCCTTCGAGTACGCGACGGCGTTCGGCATACACCGCTTTGCGCTGATTGTTCATGACTTCGTCATACTCGAACACCTGTTTGCGGATGTCGAAGTAGTAGGTCTCGACCTTCTTTTGCGCGCCCTCGAGTGAGCGGTTGAGCATGCCCGATTCAATGGGCATGTCTTCTTCGACGCGAAATGCGTTCATGAGGCCGGCCACGCGATCGCCGCCAAAGATGCGCAGCAGGTTGTCTTCCAGTGATAAAAAGAAGCGGGTGCTGCCGGGATCTCCCTGGCGACCAGAGCGGCCTCGCAGCTGGTTGTCAATGCGGCGCGATTCGTGCCGCTCGGTACCGATGACATGCAGACCACCAGCTTCGCGAACTTGCACCCCCTCGGGTTGCACAACGTGGTCGTATTCGGCCTTGACGTTGGTCAGGGTCTGACGCAAGGCCAAAATCTGAGGATCGTCGGTTGGGCCCTTTTCGGCGGCCTGGGTCAGGCGCTCTTCCAGTTCGAGCACCGTCAGACTGCGATCACCCCAGGCGCCGATCAGTTCGCGGGCCAGGCGGGTCAGGGCCTGATCGCTCTCGTCGGTGAGCTGACAGGGATAGAGGCTGCCGATGGCGCGGGCTTCGCTGGGAGCCCTGAAGGCTGCCGCAGGAGACGCTGCACTCGCAGAGCCAAAGCCGCCCGAGCCGGCCGACGAGCGTTGCAGCGGCACCGGCGGCCTGTGACCCTCTTCGGGTCGAACCAGGAGCGGCAGCAGCACTTCCCTGACCTTGAGGCGGGCCATGTAGTCGCTGTTGCCGCCAAGAATGATGTC
>CAYFMB010000275.1:0-2674 GCA_964344095.1 uncultured Klebsiella sp. | reverse complement strand
GCACCGCCCGAAACAGTGATCAACGAGCCAGCGCTGGTGTTGCCACTGGAGCCAGTCACGCGGCTGACGGGTTCGGGGACCTCGTCGTTGCGCTTGAACTGCATCATCGACATGGCCGACATGGGGCCGCTGCGGGTGGGATTGCGACGACGTGCAGAAGCACCTTCAGTACCAGTGACTCGCTCTCCACGGTCCCAGTCATCACCCGTGATGCGCAGGCCAGCCGAAATGCCTTCGCCGGTCACGCGTGACGTTGGGCGCTGAGGATCGGTTTCGACCTCGGCTGCAGGACTTTCGATCGGGCCACGAGCCAGCTGGGCGCCGCGACGATCAAAACGGAACTGCTCGGTGCCGGTGACCTTGTCACCGGCCAGGTCAAAAGGGCCGGTGATCTTGTTGCCCTGTTCGTAGGACGTACCGGTCACGGTGCCGCCGCGTTGGCGGGCGATGTGGGCAGCGCGAGCAGGCGACTGCACACTGAAGTTCTGCCAGGGAGCCTGCTCCAGCGGCTGGGGAAAATCGGCATCGCTCACCGCGGCAGCACCGCAGGCTTCGACCAATTGGTCGGCGCCTACATAAGGAGTGCCGGTGATGTCTTCACAGGCACCGCGCTCGGCACCGGTGAGTTGGCCGCCGATGCCGGGCTGAATGCCGCTCATGCGACTGGCACCACGCACGGGGGTGCGCTCGCGGATGTTGCGCACAGCGGGGCTCGGACAATAGTTGCTGGCCTGCTCCAGGCCGGCATAGGGGGTACCGGTTACGGCCTTGCAGCTGCCGGGCTCATCACCGGTCACTTTTTCACTGCGGCCCGTGCGGGTGCCGCTCACCACCTGGGAGCGATTGGTGATGCTGAAGCCGACCTTGGGGGCCTCGGGGGTGGGCTTGGCAGCGCAGAACTGGGCGTACTGCTGACTGCCGATGTACTCATCGCCGGTGATGTTGCGGCAGCTGCCGGGTTCATCACCAGTGACCCGTTCGCTGCGGCCCACGGCTGTTCCGGTTACGCCGGTGCCGCGCAGAGTCTGCTGGCTGGCAACCTTGACGGGGGCCCGGCCTGCGGCAGGGGGCTCAGCGCCCAGGTACTGGTCGCCGGTGAGCTGCAGACCAGAGCCGGGCTCGTCGCCGGTGACCTTGCTGCTGCGACCGACCATGACGCCCGAGACAGGCTGACCGCCGAGGGTCTGGCTGCGACCAACCTTGCGGGGGCTGGGGTTGCTGCTACCGCAATAGGAGGCCGCCTGATTGGCCGACACATACTCGGTACCGGTGACGGTCTTGCAGGTGCCGGGCTCATCGCCAGTCACCTTCTCGCTGCGGCCCACTTCGTTGCCCGTGACGCGGTTGCCATGGCTTGTGGCGGTGATGCGCACCTTGGCGGGCTGGCTGGCAGCGGGGGTGGTGTTGCAGAAGGTCTGGAACACCTCGGCACCGAGGTATTCGGTCCCGGTAATGGTGCGGCAGGTGGCTGCCTCATTGCCAGTGGT
Organism: uncultured Klebsiella sp.; assembly: GCA_964344095.1. Taxonomy (GTDB): domain Bacteria; phylum Cyanobacteriota; class Cyanobacteriia; order PCC-6307; family Cyanobiaceae; genus RGUW01. The sequence goes on along the minus strand of CAYFMB010000275.1, from coordinate 1,187 downwards.
CTTGGCCGAACGGTTGGCCTGGGTGCCGGTTACGACCTGACCGCGGGTGGTTTGACTGACGCCAACCTTCCAATGGGCATCGGCAGCCACAGCAGCCTGCTTGGCGCCATGGCGGTTGGGGCCAGTGGGGCGGGTGCCACCGCTGCGGCTGGTGCCAGCTGAACCACTCTTGCTCTTGAGCTCACGCACCTTCTGAGCGAGCTCACGGCCGTTGAGATCGGGATTGATCTGGCGGGCGACAGCAGCAGCGCCACTCTTGGACGACGTGCTGGCCGATTTGCCACGCTTTGACAGGGCTTCACGACGGGCCAGCACCAGCGCTCGACTGGGGTTGTGCTGGGCCGTACCCTTGCGCTGAGGGCTGCGCCGCTCGCTGGCGCTGCTCGACGGAGTGCTGAGGCTCAAGCGCGTGGTCGAACGCTCACGCTCCTTGCAGCCACAGGGCTTGTTCTCGGCGGTGGGGGCCGCAACCGGAGTGGTTGCACTGGGACGCAACGTGCCCAGATCGGTGCGCGTGCGGTCCTTCGAGGTGTTGGCACGCTTGCCCGAGCGACTCAGGGCTTCACGGCGTGCGAGCACCAGATCACGGCTGGGATTGCTGACACGGCGCATGGCGTTGGCGTTGCTGCGCGGCGTCGATGGGGCGCTGAGGCTGCGGCGTGCCGGGACGGCAGCAGCAACAGGCTCAACGGCCGGTTTGGCAACGACCGCCGGAGCGGCGGCGGGGGCGTTGGTGCGGCTGGGGCGGGCATCGCTGGAACCGCGCACGCGATTGGGAGCCGATGTGAAGCGACCGGCAGCCTTCTTGCCACCTGTGGTCAACGCCTTGCGGCGCTCCAGTGCTGCTTCCCGGCTGGATGTGCTTGCCATGACCGCCCGTCGTAAGAAATAGCGAAAAGGATGCAGCACACCGGAACCAGCTCCTGTTGTGAGGAGGTCTGGTTCGGCGGAGGACTGCTGAACAGTGGTGGTCAAGGTCCCGTCATCGGGGACCTTGACTCCTCAGGGTGTCGAAGCGGACCGCTAATCAGCGGCCTTCGAAGACCACGAAACAGGCGCCTTGGCTCTGGGTGTAGGCGTCGTAGCCAACCATGCGAACGTGGTGATCGGGGTAGGCCCGGTGGCAGGCTTCGAGTTCGTTCACGATCACGCCAAGATCCTTCTCACCGAAGAAGGGCAGCTTCCAG
>CAYFMB010000274.1:0-2686 GCA_964344095.1 uncultured Klebsiella sp. | reverse complement strand
CCGCTGTCTTCGACGACCCCCATCGCTAAAAAGAACAGAAAGATCACCGGCAGGAAAGCGCTGACAGTGCCGATGCCCTGGTACAGCCCCTCCATCAGGAAGCCACTGACAAACGGAGGCAACGGCGCCAGCAACGGTTTGAGACCGTGTTGCCCCAGTTGATCGAGCAGGGCACCGAGCCCCTCCTGGATCGGCACGCCGATGGCGTAGATGAGCTGAAACATGAGCGCCATCGCCGCAAAAAACAGCGGCAGGCCCAACACCGGATGCAGCAGCACGGCATCGAGGCGACGGGTCCAGCGGTCGCGCCACTGCTGCGGCAGGCTCACTGCCGCCTCAACCAGAGCGGCCAGGGCAGGCTCGAGGTCAGCATCAAGGGCGGCCAGGCGCGCATCGAGCTCGCTCAGCGGTTGGCTGGCCGCTGCACGCCGGTCGAACTGCTGTTCGATCGCTTCGCGCACAGTGGCCAGGCCGCGGCCGTACTTCGCGCTGACCAGCACCACCGGCAACCCCAGGCGCTGGGCCAGGGTCTCGGGGTCGACGTGAACGCCGAAACGCCTGGCCTCATCGGCCATATTCAGCACCACCAGGGCCGGCAATCCGAGGCGCTGCACCTGCAGGGCAAGCCGCAGCTGTCGATCGAGCTGGCTGGCATTGAGCACCACCACCAGCAGGTCTACCGGTGTCGACTCGAGAAAGCGGCGCACCACCGCCTCATCACCGGAGTGACCGCGCAGGTCATAAATGCCGGGCAAATCAACCAGCTGCAGGGATCTGCCGGCGAGGTCGAGTTGGGCCTGCATCAGCTCAACGGTGAGCCCGGGCCAGTTGCCAATGTGGGCGTGGCTGCCGGTCAGCCGATTGAACAGGGTCGATTTGCCCGTGTTGGGCATGCCCAGCAGGGCCAGGGTGCTCATGCGGCCAGTGCCACACAGGCGGCATCCCGGCGCCGCAGCATCAGCTCGGTCATGCCGACACGAATGTGCAGGGGCCCTGACCACCAGCCGCGGCGCAACACCTGCACCGACTGACCGGGCCTGAGGCCGAGTGCTTCAAGACGGGCCCGCAGACCCGCCTCAGCCGCCAGAGACACCACCGTGGCCGACCGCCCAGGCACCAGGTCGACCAACCGCTGCGCCGTGCGCATCAAGCGAACCTATTGAGAATGAGTTGCATTATCCTACGCCCAGGAGCCCTTGAAGGCTGCTCGACTTCTTTTCGGTTCAAACCGAAACTGACGTTGTTCTGGCAGGAGCGTTCCTGAAGCAAGTCGTGCGATGGGCCCAGAGGCTTCAACGTGGCGCGCGCCGCCGCCAGTCGTTGTTGCGACTGAGCGGACTAGCCCTGGGGGCCTGGCTGGTGATGCAGCTGCTGCCAAGCTCCGGCCTGGTAGCCCTTGGGGCAACCCCTGGCGCGGCAACACGCCAGCGCGATGCCAACCATGACGTTGTCGTGCTGGCCTACCACGAAATCAGCGAACCCAAGCAGGCCGCCATTCCTGAGTACGCCATCGCTCCCCGCGACTTCGAGGCGCAACTGACCTGGCTGGTGCAGCACGGGTACCACTTCATCAGTGTCGATCAGCTGCTGAGCGCGTCGCGGGGCGGCCGTGCCCTCCCCAGCAAACCCGTGCTGCTGAGCTTCGACGATGGCTACCGCAGCGTCTTCAGCAACGCCTTTCCCCTGCTGCAGCGCTACCGCGCGCCGGCGGTGGTGGCCGTGGTGGGCCGCTGGCTGGAACCAAGCGGCGGCATGGTGCCCTTCGGCGACGGCAGCATTGAACGCGATCGCCTGCTGAGCTGGGAGCAGCTGCGAACGATGCAGCGCAGCGGCCTCGTGGAGGTGGCCAGCCACAGTTACGACCTCCACCACGGCATCAGCGGCAACCCCCAGCTCAATTCGATGCCCGCTGCCACGACACGGGCCTACAGCCCCGGCCAGGGCTACGAAAGCGAAGCCGCGTATCGCCTGCGTCTCAAGACCGACCTGCAAGCCAATAGCGACCTGATCGCCCGCCAGCTAGGCGGGCGCCCGCGGGTGATCGCCTGGCCCTACGGGCGCTACAACAACACCGCCGCCGCCGTGGCCACTGCGCTGGGCATGCCCGTTGGGCTGACCCTTGATGATGGGGCCAACACCGCCGCCGTTCCCACCACAGCCCTGCGGCGGGTGCTGATGGCGGGTGACATGGGCGCAACCCAGGGCCTGGCGAAGGAATTGCAGATTCGACGCCAGGACCTTGGCGACACCAGCCGGGCCGCCAAGGTGATGCATGTCGATCTCGACAACATTGACGATCCCGACCCGGCCCAGGTCGAACGCAACCTGGCGCTGCTGCTCGAGCGCATCCGCGCCATGGGCGTCAACACGGTGTATCTGCAGGCGTTTGCGGATCCCGATGGCAATGGCGCCGCCGATGCGGTGTATTTCCCCAATCGAATCCTGCCCGTCAAACGCGATCTGTTCAGCCATGTGGCCTGGGAGATCCGCACCCGCACCCCCGTGCGGCGCCTCTATGCCTGGATGCCGGCACTGGCCTTTCAGCTGCCGGCCAGCGCACCCGGGGCCGAGCAGACCGTGGTCACCCAAGCCAGCAGCAACGGTCACCTAACAATGGGCTACCCGCGGCTCTCACCGTTTGCGCCGCGGGCCATGGCCACCGTCAAGGAGATCTACGCCGACCTGG
>CAYFMB010000273.1:0-2697 GCA_964344095.1 uncultured Klebsiella sp. | reverse complement strand
GCCCAGGCGCAACAGACGGCTGGCGGCTTGGGCGATGCCCAGACCGGCACCCTCAAGCTCCTGCGATTGGGGGATGTACACGTAGGGCACCAGCGCCTGGGCTGCCTGGGTTCCCCCCAGAACAGCCAGACTTGTCAAGGCACCAGTCGCAAGGAGACGGGTCAGCAAGCGCCGTGCGCGCCGGGCCATGGCAGCGGGATCGTTGCCGTCAGCCTAGGGAGCGAATGTTGCGGCGCCATTGCGCCGGTTTGATGCGGCGCAGAGCTGAAGCGCGCAGCAACGCGTCCCAGGTGGCATCGCTCCAGCTCAGGGCCTCCTCGGCTCGCAGCTGGAGCAGCCAGGGCCTGGGTTGCAGATCGGGGTCGTTGCTGCTCGGCAGCGGTGGGCGGTTCCAGGGGCAAACCTCCTGACAGATGTCGCAACCGGCCACCCAGGGCGCCATCGCTGCGCTGATCGCCTTGGGCAGCTCAGCATCGCGATTCTCAATCGTGTGGTAAGCGATGCAGCGGCGGCTGTCGACCACAAACGGTTCGACGATCGCCCCTGTCGGGCAGGCCTCCAGGCAGGCGGTGCATTGGCCGCAGAGGGGTTTGGCGGGTGCATCGGCGGGTAGCTCCAGGGACAGCAACAAGTGACCCAACAGCAACCAGGAGCCGTGCTCCTGGTTGATCAGGTTGCTGTGTTTGCCAATCCAGCCCAGCCCCGCTTCCTCGGCCCAGGCCTTATCGGGCAGTGGGCTGCTGTCGACACAGGCGCGCCATGCCAGCCCCGGCACTTGGCGCTCGAGCCAGCGACCTAATTGGCGCAGGCGTTGATCGATCACCCGGTGGTAGTCGCGTCCCCAGCCGTAACGGGCCACCGCTAACGCTCCGGGAGCCCGTTGCACATTGACGTGATAGTTCAGCCCGACTGCCAGCACGCTGCGCACCCCTGGCAACAGCGCTTCGAGCTGCAGCCGACGCGGGTCGGCCATCCAGCCCATTTGCCCCTGATGCCCGGCTGCCAGCCAGCGCTCCAAGGCTGCTGTGCGCAGCTTGAGTCGGGCGCTGCCTGCTGCAGAGGCGATCCCGACTGGCTCGAAACCGAGTAGGCGTGCCTGCTGCTTGAGCGCTGCAGCCAACAGGTCAGTATCGGTTGCTTCAGCCCTGGCAGAACGGCCTGTCACCCGTACAGTGCGCGCACCCTGATTCAGTGCTAGCGCCTTGTCCATCAGTTCTGCATCGACCGGGCGTACCGCCCCTGTGTTGCGTTGGATCGGCATCACCTTTGTGGTGCTGCTGGCTCTGCAGCTGCTGGTTCTGCTGACCGGTTGGAACTGGGCCGAAGAGAGCTACCGCCAGCTGTTCGTGCAGGTGTTGGTGAGCCAGTCACCGATGGCCCTTGTTGGTGTGGTGTTGATGTTGCTCGGCGCCCGCCTTGAAGGACAGCAGGGCCGCACACCACTGCGCATCATCACCGGCCTGGTGAGCATTGTGCTGGCCATCGCCCTGGTGGTGGCGGTGCCGGTGTCGATCAGTGGCGATCGCGCCCTGGTGGATCAGGCCGATCAGCAACTGGCTGCCGGCAAGGGCCAGCTTGAGATGATGCGCTCCCAAATGGCTTCGGCGCCGCCAGAGGCCCTCGACCAGCTGGCGCGTCAGGCTGAACAGGCCGGTCAGCTTCCCGCCCAGGCCACGGCCGAGCAGAAGCGCGGTCTGGTTAAGCGTCTGATGGCCACCCAGATCAAGCGGGCTGAGGATCAGCTCAAGCAGCAGCAGAAGGCGCGCGACATCAGCGTCAATCAGCGCCGCATCGGTGGGACCGTTAGCGCTGTTGTGCTGCTGGTGGCGTTCGTTCTGGTGGCGGTCGTCGCCCTGCTGTGACGTTCAACCAGATCTGCTGAGCCGACAGGGGTTTCCCTGCGGCTGGTTAACTTGATGGATGGTCGCGTGGCCCGCTCAGGGGTTGTTCAGGTGGTGCCATCCAATCCCAGGCCTGACGATCCGTTGGGCAACCGGTTGCAGCAGGATCTCAAGAACGATTTGATCGCTGGACTGCTGGTGGTCATCCCCCTGGCCACCACGATCTGGCTGGCCACCACCGTCAGCCGCTTCGTGCTGGCCTTCCTGACCTCCATTCCCAAACAGTTCAATCCCTTCAACACCCTCAACCCGGTGTTGCAGGAACTGATCAACCTGGGCCTCGGTCTGCTGGTGCCCTTGTTGGGCATTCTGTTGATCGGTCTGATGGCCCGCAACATCGTCGGCCGGTGGCTGCTCGAGTTTGGCGAGGGGACTCTGCTGCGCATCCCCCTGGCGGGATCGGTCTACAAAACCCTCAAGCAACTGCTCGAGACCTTTCTTCAGGGCAACTCCAGCCGCTTTCGCCGCGTTGTGCTGGTGGAGTATCCGAGGGAGGGTCTCTACGCCCTCGGCTTTGTCACCGGGGTGCTGAGCAACAGCCTCCAGGCTGATTTCAGTGAGACCATGCTGAGCGTCTTCATTCCGACGGCGCCGAATCCGACCACCGGTTGGTACGCGGTGGTGCCCGAGCGATCGGTGCGCGATCTCGATCTGTCGGTTGAGGATGCGTTCCGCACGATCATCTCGGCCGGAATCGTCAGCCCTGATGATCGTGAACCGGTCTCCAATCGCAGTTTCTCCAGTCTGTTGGCCCAGTTGCGCGCCCCCCAGCTCTCCTGATGCAGAGTCGAACCAT
>CAYFMB010000272.1:0-2702 GCA_964344095.1 uncultured Klebsiella sp. | reverse complement strand
TGAGCATGTAGAGGAAGTTGGCGGCGTAGGGCAGGTCGTCGCGGGGCTGGATCGGGTCCTGACCTTTGCGGATCAGCTGAAACGCCGCCACCATCGTCGGGATCTTGGCCAGCAGCCGAATCACCGCCGAATAGATGTATTCGGGGTTGTCGAGCGCCCGACGCGAATAAAACAACCCCAGGGAAGCGGCGCTGGCCTGCAGCGCATCCATGGGGTGCCCCGCCGAGGGGAAGCTCTTCATCATGTCGCGGATGCGAAAGCTCACCCGCCGGTGCATCTGCACCTCGTGTTCAAAACCGCGCAGCTCAGCCGCGGTGGGCAGCTCGCCCCAGATCAGCAGGTAGGCAGTCTCGAGAAAACTGCTCTGGCTGACCAGATCAGAAACCCGGAAACCCCGATAGGTCAGCAGGCCCTGCAGGCCATCGATGTCGCAGATGGCCGACTGGGTCGCCGGCACCCCCTCGAGGCCCGGGCGAAACGGGGGCGCTGCATTGGCGGCGCTCAGCGTGGGGGATTCGACGGCCATGACCCGCAGGCTTGTGTGTCGAACCTACGGCGCCCCTGCGCTTGTTGCCGTAGCGCTGACTGCAGCGCTCAGGGCAACAGCAGCTTCGGGCTCATGAGCAGCAGCAGGCGCGCCCGGGCCTGCTCGGGCCACCACTGCAGCACCGCGACGCCGGCCTTCTTGAGCTGCAGGCTGCCGGGCTGGGCGCCGATCAAGGTCGCCGCCAGAGCGCTCAGATCGGGCTCGTGGCCCACCAGAGCCAGGGTTTGGCCGGCCAGCTGCTGCTGGGCACCCAGGCCCTGCAACCAGGCCAGGGCATCACCACCGGGGGCAAGTGCCTCGGCCAGCTCGAGCGACGCCGCCAGCTGCGCCGCCACGGCGAGTTCGGCGGTCTGGCGGGCCCGCACCAGTGGGCTGCTGAACAGCCGCTCGCAGCCCAGCTGCCGCTGCACCAGGCGCTGCAGCACGGCGCGGGTGCGGCGCCGACCGGCGGGGGTCAGTGCCCGGGCTGCATCGGGCTGATCAGCCCCCGCCTCCTCGGCGATGCCATGGCGCAGCAGCAGCAGCCGGCAACTGCCGGCGTTGGGGCTGTCGCCCTCGCTCGCCAAGGCCTCAGTCAAAACGCAATTGGGCCGACAGGTGAAGCTGCTCGGCGCTGGGCTCCAGCGCCAGAGTCAGGCCATCGACCGCGCCCACCAGCGGCTGAGCGGCCAGGCCCGTCAGCAGCTGCCAGGGCTGCCACTGCTGCAACAGCTGACGGGCGGGGGCCTGGGCCATGGTCCAGCGCAGCAGGGCTGCAGGCGCCGGTAAGGCATCGAGTTCGGCCAGGCGCTGGCGGGGGCCCTGCCGCTGCGTCAGCTGCTGCTCCAGCAGCGCCAGCGATTGCGCCCACCACACCGGGGTCGACCCATTGGCCACGGTGTGGGCCCCATCGAGGCTGGCCTGCAGTTGGCCGGCGGCCGCAGAAGCGCCTTTGGTGCGGGCGGCGGCGGCCTGCAGCCGGGTCCACACCTGAACCGGCTGCCCCTTGAGGTCGAGCTGGGCCTCCACCAGGCCGCGCCCCTGCAGCGCCGGCTGCAGGGCGCTTGGCTCGGGCTGATCGGCGCTGGTGCCCAGCAGCCAGCCGCCAGAGGCCTGGGCCCACAGCAGCGGTCCGTCATTGGTGGCGGCGGCCACCAGGGCTGGCATGGCGCTCGAAGCGCTCGTCAAAGCCTGAAGCAGCAATGGCTGCAGCGCTTGGGGCCAGGCCCCGGGAGCCTGAATCAGCGCCAGGCTGTCGGCATCCGTGTGCAACCCCTGCAGCAGGGCGGTATCGGCAGCGGCAGGCGGCAGGGTCAGGGGCCCGCCCAGGCCAAAGCGGGCATCGAGGCGCAGCCCAGCAGCGTCAGGCCGCAGCGCCGCCACAACGCTGGTGAGCCCTGGCGGCAACGCCTGCCAGCGAGCCAGGGCCTCAGGGCGCGCCGTGATCAGGGCCACCCCTGCTCCGATCTGGGCCAGGCTGGCCTGCAGGGCCGGGCTGCCAGCCTGGTTGAGGTCGTCGATCTGGGAGACATCAAGAGCCTGCTCAAGCACGCCACGGCCCGAGGCGATCAGCACCAGGTCGTCATTGATCAAGGCCGTGGCCAGCGGCACGCTGGGCTCGCCCACAAGAGCGCCGCGGCCGCTGATCAAGCCCATGCCGCGGTAGCTGGTCACCTGCAGGTCGGTACCGGCCAGGCTGCGGGTCTGCCAGAACCGCTGCAAAAAGCGCCGTGCACCCTCGCTGTCGCGGCTGCGCAAACTCAGCAACCAGCCGTTAGGCATGCCACCGGGATGGTCGGCCAGCAGGGCCAGGCCGGTCTCGGGTGCCAGCCAGGTGGCCAGTTCGCTGCGGTAGTCGAGACCAGCGGCGGCAAAGGCGCCATCGCGCAGGCGCGCCACCGCGTCAGCCGCCTGACGCCGTTGGCGACTGGGCGCCACAGCGCGGGCGTAGTCCTCCAGCTGCCGCCCATCGCTGAACACATAAAGGCTCAAGGGCGCCTGACGCGGCACAAACCGGGCCGCCAGGGGCATGGCCAGGCGTTGGTGCTGCAACTGCAGCGGCGAATGGGCCAGCACCCACCACCAACCGCCGGCGGCGAGCGCCACCAGCGACACCACGATCGCCAGCACCACCGTTAAAAACGGGCGGGCCTTCATGCGCCCCACGCAGGATGGG
>CAYFMB010000271.1:0-2707 GCA_964344095.1 uncultured Klebsiella sp. | reverse complement strand
TACAGCATTTCCAGTGCTGCGCCTTCGACCACTCGGCCACCTCTCCAGCGGCAGAAATGGGGCAGATGCCAATCTAGCAGCATGACCAGCACACCTCAGACTCTCCATCGGATCACCGTTCACTGGCGTCAGCAGGATCGGGTGATCTCCCACCTCGTTGCCGAAGGTGACTACATCCTGCGCAGCTTTGAGCAGCAAGGTGACCCGCTGCCCTTCAGCTGCCGCAACGGCTGCTGCACCGCCTGTGCGGTGCGGGTGCTGGAGGGCAGCATTGATCAGCGCGAAGCCCTCGGCCTCTCGCGCGAGCTCAGAGCGCAGGGCTACGGCCTCCTGTGCGTGGCGCGAGCTCAGGGCCCCCTCGTCGTGGAAACCCAAGACGAAGACGAGGTCTACGAGCTGCAGTTCGGCCGCCACTTCGGCCGGGGCAGCATCAGACCGGGCTTGCCGCTGGATGAGGAATGAACGCGTCTGCATCACCCGGTTCCCTCTCTGACGCCAGTGCCGCCGCTTCGGGCCTGAGCCACAACGACCTCAAGGAGCTGGTCGGCATTGCCCGCCGGGCTGCTGAGGCGGGCGGAGCTCAGCTCACAACCCACTTTGGCCAGCTGGCCAGCATTCGTGAAAAGGGCCGTGCCGGCGACTTGGTCACCAATGCCGACACCGCTGCCGAAGAGGCGGTGCTGCAGTTGCTCAGCGAGGCGAGCCCCGGCGTTGCGGTGTTGGCCGAAGAAAGCGGCCGCCGCCCCGGCAGTGCCGCTGCAGGCAGTGACCTCGAGTGGTGCGTCGATCCCCTTGATGGCACCACCAACTACGCCCACGGCTACCCCCTGTTTGCGACATCGGTGGGACTGCTCTGGCGGGGCCAGCCGCTGCTGGGAGCCTTGGCCGTTCCACGCCTGAACGAGCTGTTCTGGGCCGCACCCGGCCACGGCTGCTGGTGCAACGAACGGCCGCTGCAGGTGAGCCCCTGCCAGCAGCTCAGCGATGCCCTGTTGGTGACCGGTTTTGCCTACGACCGCTGCCAGCGGCTCGACAACAACTACGCCGAATTTGCCTGGTTCACCCACCGCACCCACGGGGTGCGTCGCGGCGGTGCGGCGGCGGTGGATCTGGCCTACGTGGCCAGCGGCCAGCTCGATGGCTACTGGGAGCGCGGCCTCAGCCCCTGGGATCTGGCGGCGGGTGTGGTGCTCGTGGAGCAAGCCGGCGGCATTGTCACGGGGTATGACGGCACACCCCTTGAGCTGAGCAGCGGCCGCCTGATCGCCTGCGGCCCGGGCCTGCATCAGGCGCTGATCCAAGGCTTGGCCGCCTGCAGCCCGCTGCGTGGTGCCAGCTACGGCGCCGCCGAGCTCGATGGCGTCGATCCATAAGATCACCCCAGCGTGAGACCTCCATGGCCCTGCAACCTGCTGCCGGCGCGCGGGATCTGAATCCTCGCCAGGTGGAGGGCAACCGCCGCATCCGCCAGCAACTGGCGGAGGTGTACCGCTGCTGGGGCTACCGCGAGGTGGATCCACCGACGGTTGAAACCCTGGACACCCTCGCCGCCGGTGGCGGAATTGCCGGCGCCGAACTGGTGCGACTCGCCAGCGATAACCCACTGGGACTGAGGCCCGAACTGACGGCGTCGATCGCCCGCGCCGCCTGCACCCGCATGGCGAGCCAGCCGCTGCCGCTGCGACTCTGGGCTGATGGCGACGTGTTTCGCAGCAGCCTGGGTGACGCCGGCGGCCAGCGCATCAACCAGGCGATCACCAGTGGCGTCGAGCTGTTGGGTGAAGCGGGGATGAGCGCCGACGTCGAGCTGATGCGCCTGTTGCTGGCCGCTGCCGGCAGCCTGGGGCTCAGACCTGAGCACCGGCCCACCTTGCTGGTGGGGCATCACGGTGTGTTGCAGGCGCTACTGCAGGAGCTGCCGGAGCAGCAGCGGCACGCGGCACGCAATGCTTTGACGGGCTTTGATCCCCTGACTCTTCAACAGCTGCCGCTGAACGAGCAGCAGCGCCAACAGCTGCAGGAGCTGCTGATGTTGCGCGGCGAACCTGGTCTTGTGCTCGAGCGGCTGCGTGCACGCTTGGGTTCACACCAGCTGCTGGAACAACTGGAGCAGGTGCTGGCACTGGTCGCCCCTGCTGCAGCGCACCATGGCGTTCGACTTCAGCTCGATCCCAGCTTCCAACCCCACTTCAATCTCTACGACGGTGTGGTGCTGAAGCTCGTCTGCCAGGGCGATGACGTGCCGGTGGCCATCGCCAGCGGCGGCCGCTACGACGCACTGGTTGGGCGGTTCAGCACGGCCGAGAGTCGCCGGACCTTGCCTGCAGCCGGCGTGGGCTTTGGCTTTGACGTCGAGCACGTGCGCGACCTGGTTCAGCCCGCAGCCGATGGTCACGCTGCAGTGCTGGTGGCCTTCGATACCACCACCCAGCTTGCGGCTGCCATCGATCAGCTGGAGCAGCTGCACGAGCACGGCACGGTTGCCGAGTTGCACGGCAGCCCCGTCAGGGATCGTCACGAGGCTGAACAGATCGCGGCGACGCGGGGCTGCAGCGGCGTGCACTGGCTCGGCAGCTGAACCCTGCTGCCTAGGCTGGGCTGTCGTTGCCCGCTGATCTGTGGCCCACACCATCGTCACCGACGTCTGCGAGGGGGTTGCCGATTGTGTGGATGCCTGCCCGGTGGCCTGCATTCATCCAGGCAGCGG
>CAYFMB010000270.1:0-2711 GCA_964344095.1 uncultured Klebsiella sp. | reverse complement strand
CCGTTGGCAGCCTGCAGACGGGTCCGCAGGTCGCTCATTTCCTTGATGGTCAGGCCCTTGTAATCAAGGACCAGCGCCATTTCGGCTTCACCGAGGAGCTGCTTGAGCTCTTCGACGATCTGTTGCTTGTTCTCCAGCGTGCGGCCCATAGGGATTGGAACGGATCGGGGGAACAAGCCGGGACCGCGGCCCAGAGGCAACCGCTGAAAGCGGCAGCCACACCTCGAGGCCGCTGGAAGCCGGATGAACCTGGCCGACCGGAATCCGGAGCCATGTCAAACCAAACCTGTCGCGTTCACCTCGGCAGGATTTATGAATCCGCAGCTCTTGCAAGGCAAGAGTGATTGGCTTCACCTGCTGTCTGGGGTCGGGCGCGGAGCCCTTCTGGCCGAAGCCAGTTCATCATTGTAGATCAGAACCCTGGCAGCTCATTGGCGTGCCAGGAAGCTGCGAAGGCGCTCGCTGCGCGGATTCGCGAACACCGTCTCGGGGTCACCCTGTTCTTCGATCAGGCCGTTGTTGAAGAACAGGACCCGATTGGACACCTCGCGGGCGAAGCGCATTTCGTGGGTCACCACAAGCATGGTCATGCCGCTGCTGGCCAGTTGGCGCATCACCTGCAGCACCTCGCCCACCAACTCAGGGTCGAGGGCGCTGGTGGGTTCGTCAAACAGCATCACCGCCGGGTTCATGCAGAGGCTTCGGGCGATGGCGACCCGCTGCTTTTGCCCCCCCGAGAGCTGGCTGGGATAGGCGTCGGCGCGGTGGCCCAGGCCCACCTGCTCGAGGTGATGAGCAGCGCGTTGCTGGCAGTCGGCTAGGGGCAGTTTGAGCACCTGGCGTGGCGGCAGCACCAGGTTTTCCAGCACCGTCAGGTGGGGAAACAGGTTGAATTGCTGAAACACCATGCCGACGCGGATCCGCAGCTGCCGCAGCTGGCGCCAGCCCAGCGCTCCGGCAGGAATCTCGCGGCCCATGAGCTGCAGGTGGCCCCGTTCAAAGCTTTCGAGCCGGTTGAGGCAGCGCAGAAAGGTGCTTTTGCCGCAGCCCGAGGGCCCGATGATCGACACCACATCGCCGGCTTCCACACTGACGCTGACGCCCTTGAGGACGGCCAGCTCGCCATAGGTTTTGTGCAGATCGGTGCACGCAAGGATTGGATCTGCGGCCGATGTGGCGATCATTTGGTCTCAGTGGTGCACTGCAGCACAGGCCATGAATCAGCGGCCCAGATTCAGTATCGAGCGATTCGGCCTGATGCGCCGCCGTTTGCTCCTGGTTGTCACGGGGTTGCTGGCCGTTGTGGTGCTGTCCTCGGGCCAGATCTCTGCTCTGGCTGGGGCCAACGCCTCGAGCAGCGCCTGGAAGGTGGGCACCGATCCCACCTTTCCGCCGTTTGAATATCGCGACAACACCACCAGCCAGATCACCGGCTTCGATGTCGAATTGATCGAGGCCATCGGGCGAGAGGCTGGCCACCCGATCGAGCTGGTGGCGTTGCCGTTTGACGGCATCATTCCCGCGTTGCAGGCCCGCAGCATTGACGCGGCGATCAGCGCGATCACGATCACCGCCGAGAGAGCACGGGCAATCGATTTCAGTCGGCCCTATTTCGAGGCCGGTCTGGCGATTGTCGTGCGCGACAAGGGGGCGCAGCCGTCCACGCTCGAGCAGCTCAAGGGCCGTCGCATCGCTGTCCAGATCGGCACCACCGGCGCGATTGCCGCCAATCAGGTGCCGGGCGCTCAGGTCAGCAGTTTTGACTCCACACCCCTGGCTCTGCAGGAGTTGGCCAATGGCAATGCCGATGCCGTGGTCAACGACGTGCCCGCAACCCTGTACGCGATTCAACAGGCCCATCTGAGCGGTTTGCGCATCGCCGGCGAGCACCTGAGTACCGAGTACTACGGCATCGCCCTGCCTACCAACTCAGCCATCGAAGCCCAGATCAACACTGCCCTGGGCCAGTTGATCGCCGATGGTCGATACGCCCAGATTTACCGCAAGTGGCTGGGAGCCGAACCACCGGCTTTGCCGGCGGTGGCACCGGTCTTGCAACAGAAGAGTTCTCCCCTGGCGGGGCTGGATCTGAACCAGCTCGCCCAAAATCTGCTCAAGGGTGCGGGTATCACCCTGCTGCTGACGGTGCTGTCGTTCAGCTTCGGCTTGCTGGGTGGCACCGGGCTGGCGATGGTGCTGCAGGCGCCCTGGCCCTTGGCCCACCGCCTGTGCCGCATCTACATCGACTTTTTTCGCGGCACACCGATGCTGGTGCAGTTGTTTTTGATCTATTTCGGCCTGCCGGCGCTGATTCAGAGCCTCGACATCGCCTTCACGATCGAGCGTCTGCCGGCGGCGGTGACCGCCCTGAGCCTCAATGTGGCCGCCTACTTGGCCGAGGTGCTGCGCAGCGGGATCGAGTCGATCGATCGGGGCCAGTGGGAGGCGGCCGATGCCCTGGGTTTCAGTCCTCTGGAGCGCATGCGCTTTGTGATCGCGCCTCAGGCGATTCGACGCGTCTTGCCGCCGCTGGCCAATGAATTCATCACCCTGATCAAGGACACCAGCCTGGCCGCCGTGATCGGGTTTGATGAGCTGTTCCGGCAGGGGCAGCTGATGGTGGCCACCACCTACCGGGCGTTTGAGATCTACATCGCGGTGGCGCTGGTGTATCTGGTGATGACCACCAGCGCCTCGCTGCTGTTCAAGCG
>CAYFMB010000269.1:0-2719 GCA_964344095.1 uncultured Klebsiella sp. | reverse complement strand
AACGGCTGGGCATTCCCTGTGCGGTGATCAGCGCACCGCTGCACGTGCAAGACGTACCGGCCCGCTACAGCCCCGTCATGGGCTTTGAGGGGGCCAATGTGATTTTTGACAGTTGGGTGCACCCGTTGATGATGGGGCTGGAGGAACACCTGATCGGCATGTTCCGCCATGACTTCGAGTTTGTCGACGGTCACCGCAGCCATCTCGGCGACGGATCGTCGCCGACGGCAATGGCGACGGCGACAGCAACCCCTGGCTCACTCAACACCGAGGCACCCTCAACCCAGGGGCCGCAGTGGAGTGCCGATGGTGAAGCCGAACTAGCCAAGATCCCTTTCTTTGTGCGGCCCAAGGTGAGACGCAACACCGAAAGCTTTGCCCGCGAGCGCGGCATTGCGCTCATCAGCGACGACGTGCTCTACGAAGCCAAGGCGCACTACAGCCGCTGAGAGCACGCCCCAACGCGTCAGCGCGGCAATGGTGCTGCACTGACGCGCGCATGAGCCGGCAGATCGCTCTACCGCTGTCAAACCAAGCCTGGATGTATCAGGCAACGGCCATGATTCGCGGCATCAGACCGTTAAGGCTGGCGCTGCTGACCCTGGCGGTCGTGCTGATCGATCAGGGTGAAAAACTGCTGGCCGATCTTGCACATCAGGATCTGTTCAGCGGCTTCAGTTTTCTGCCCGTGCTCATTGGCGTGCTGCTGCTTGCGCCACTGGACGAGTTTTTGCTGAGCCTCATCTTCATTGGGCTCAAAACATCCCACATGATCAATGGGCAGGAGCTGAATACTGGGGGAGTTGCCCAACTGATCGCCCGCGGTTTGGCTCTGGGGCTGTGCGTCGGGGCCAGCCATCTGCGCACACAGCTGTACCGCAGCGAGCAGCAGCTCAAAGCCCGAACCGAGACGTTGGCGCACGAGCGCGATGCCAGCCTGCGGGTGGCTGCGCTGGCCCATGAGATTCGCCAGCCCCTCACGGCGCTGCAACTGCACCTGCGCCAGCACCTGCACCGGCTCGAGAAGAACCATGGCTCAAATGGGGCTCAGGCTGCCAGCCTGGAGCAACTGGTGATCAGCACCGATCAGCTCGCCGATACGGTGATCGGCATTGAGGCCCTGCTGTACAACGTCAAACATGCCCGCCAGCAGATCGATCTGGCGGCGATCGTGCACAAGGAGCTGCAGCGCCTGGAGGCCCGACTGCGAGGTGCCGGGGTGGAGCTGTGCTGCGTAGGACTCGATCAACCCCAGCTGCTCCTGGGTGATCCACAGCAGCTGGGCATTGCCTGCAGAAACCTGCTCGACAACGCCCTTGATGCCCTGCTGACGGTGCCTGTCCCACAACGCCGCCTGCAGGTGCGGCTGCTCCGCAGCGACAAAGTCCTGCAACTCGAAATCGCCGACTCGGGGCCCGGACTGCCATCGCTAGACCTCGAGCAGCTCAAGCTCAGCTCTCACCAACCCACCGGCGTGGGCCTGGGTCTCATGACCGTGCAGGCCATCGCCGCTCAGCACAACGGTCAGCTCGAACTGGCACGCTCGGCCGACCTGGGTGGCGCACTGGTGCGAATCAGTTGTCTTCTGTAGCGCCGTTGGCACGACCGGCCACCCGCATCAACGCCGCCGCCCGCACCAGCTCGGAGCCACTCAGTCCGAGTTTGGCGCTGATGCTCTTGCGGTAGGTCTCAACCGTGGCCACGCTGAGGTCAAGCTCCTGGGCGATCTGCTTGTTGAGCAACCCCTTGCCCAGGGCCCCAAACACCCGTCGCTCGCGTGGATTGAGCGCAGTGAGGTCAAGATCAGCAGGGGCGTGATTGGCGTGGTGCTGCCAGTCCTGCACCACCCTGACCAGGTCCTGCCAGGCCCGCGCCTTGTCAACCACCGCCAACACGATGGGCGCGAGCGCAACCGGGGGCTCGAAACGCTCGCCCAGGCAAGTGAGAAACACCAACCGGGCAGCGGGATTGCACTGCTGCAGAGCCTCAGCCGCATCTTGCCAGTGCTCTCCCGGCAGCTCCACGTCCAAAATCAGCAGATCGGGGCAGTCGCGTTTGATGCGGCGCACGGCCTCGGCGACGGTGGTGCAGATGCCGACCAGTTCCAGCTCGCACAGCTCGCTCAGCAGTCCCCCCACCGCCTGGGCCACCAGCTTGTGGTCGTCGACCACGAGGATGCGAAGCGGCGGCGCCATGCCAGGAGCAACCAGGCTGATCGGTGTCTAACCAAAGCCAGACGTCCCAACACCGTGAGGCCTTGAATTGGGAGCTAGTCAGCAGCAGGACACTGCGAGAACACTGTGTGAAGCCTCGCTGGCGCTTCACCATGCAGACCCTCTCCCGCATCACACCCCCAACCTTCCGCAATCCCCGCCGGATCACCATCACCCTGCAGTATCAGGTGGCCTGCAGCCTGCAGGAGCGCTGCGATGAGGAAGGGCGCTCGCTCAGCAACCTGGCCGCATTTCTGATCGAATCGTCTCTGAAAACGCCGGCCGGTTAGATCACAAGGCAGACGCACACGATGGCCTGCGGCAGTTGTGCTGCAGGCCATCCTTTGGCTTAGGGAGCCAGCAAACATAAGCAAAACAGGTCGTTTGTGACGTGTTGACTGATCGGTGGAAACCTCGGCAACTGCTCACGCGGCGCACGTGGCGGTGCTCGATCCAGCTCAGCTTTCCTCATGGGACAACCCCGCCGAACCGCAGACGCGATAGAG
>CAYFMB010000268.1:0-2729 GCA_964344095.1 uncultured Klebsiella sp. | reverse complement strand
ACCTCAAGGAGATCCGCGACCGGATCAGTTCCGTCAAGAACACCCGCAAGATCACCGAGGCCATGCGTCTGGTGGCTGCGGCCAAGGTTCGTCGCGCTCAGGAGCAAGTGCTCCGCAGTCGGCCGTTCGCTGACCGCCTCGCTCGTGTGCTGGAAAACCTCCAGTCCCGCATGCGTTTCGAGGACGTTGGCGCTCCTCTGCTCGAGGAGCGTCCGGTGCAAACCATCACGTTGTTGGCCGTTACCGGCGATCGCGGTCTGTGTGGTGGATACAACGCCAACATCATCAAGCGCACCGAGCTGCGTCACGCCGAGCTCAAGGCGCAGGGATACAACGTTGATCTCGTACTGATCGGCCGCAAAGCGATCACCTATTTCCAAAATCGTGCCTCGCAGTACACGATCAGGGCCACCTTTACAGGCCTCGATCAGGTGCCTAAGGCCTCAGAAGCCATGGGGATCGCTAATGAAGTCCTGGCTGACTTCCTAGGCGAAGGCACCGACCGGGTCGAGATCATCTACACCAAGTTCATCAACCTGGTGAGTTCTCGGCCAGTGTCCCAGACCCTGCTGCCCCTCGACCCCCAGGGCATTGCTTCGGCCGACGATGAAATTTTCCGCCTGACGACCCGCCAGGGTCAGCTGGTGGTCGAGCCAGGTACCGCTGCCAACCAGGCACCGACCCTGCCCTCGGACATCGTCTTTGAGCAGAGCCCTGACCAACTGCTCAACGCCCTTCTCCCGCTGTATCTGGAAAACCAGCTACTGCGTGCCCTGCAGGAAGCTGCAGCATCCGAATTGGCCAGTCGGATGACAGCCATGAACAACGCCAGCGACAACGCCAAGGCTCTCGCCAAGAGCCTGACCCTTGATTACAACAAGGCTCGTCAGGCGGCGATCACCCAGGAGATCCTGGAAGTGGTCGGTGGTGCCGCGGCGATGGCCTGAGCACCAACAAGGCTCAGCCGTCATCCCCATCCCCTACGGCGGTTACGCGCGCCTAGCGTGCAACACCGCCGCAAGGGGCTGGGGTTTGTTTTTTGGGATGCTGGTGGGGCCTTGCTGCTGCTGGAGATCGTGCACAGATGACGGCGCCCTTGCCCCAAGCCAACGCAGTCGAGCTCCTGACCTCGCCCCTGCCGTTGCCATCGCCGGGGGACTTGGTGATCGAGCCGTTGTTTCCGATTGCGCTGGGGCAGGTGCAGCTGCGGCCCGATCCGCTGGATCTGGCGATTCAATTGCAGTCGTTGCTTGAGCTGCGCGGGGATGCGTGCAGCAATCCTGACCCCGGCTGCGCCTGGACCGGCGATCTCAATGGTGTCTGGCAACTGCAGAAGCACCCGGTGTTTAGCGGGCTGATCGCTGAGCTGGTCGTCCATGCTCGCTCGTACCTGTTGCGGTTGGGATTCGATCTCAGCCAGGTGGCGCTTCACATTCAGCGCTGCTGGCCGGTGCTCAGCGAATCTGACCAGGTGGTGGGGCGCCATCACCACCCCAACGCTCATCTGAGTGCCGTCTATTACCTCAGTGGCGATGGCAGCGGTGACTGTGGCTGCCTCCGCTTCTGGCCGCAACACCAGGTCAATGAACTGGTGCCTGGCATGGCCGTTGGCCATGGTGGACCGCTCGGCCACGCAACATGGACCCGGCCCTGGGTTGATGTGGCCCCCCGGGCTGGATTGCTGCTGCTGTTCCCCTCCTGTCTGGATCACGCCGTGCTGCCCAATGCCAGTGATGACGAGCTGCGCGTCTCGATCAGTCTTGATCTGGTGCTGAGCGCTGCTGCAGATGCCGAGCCACCGCCTGAGTATCTGGCGCCCCACCCCAGTCGCTGGCAGGAAAGCTGAGCTGGGAGAATGGGGTGGTGTTGATGCCCTGTTGTGAGCGAGCCCACCACTTATCAGATCAGCCTTGCGTTTGAGGGCGTCAGCCACAGCTTTGCCTGCCGTAGCGATCAGACTGTGCTGGCTGCTGCCGAGGCCGCCGGTGTGGCTCTGCCGAGCTCCTGCTGCTCGGGGGTATGCACCACCTGTGCCGCGCGTATTCAGGACGGCAGCGTGCACCAGCCCGATGCCATGGGTGTCAAGGCCGAACTGCAACAACAGGGCTATGCACTCCTGTGTGTGGCCTTCCCCCGCAGCGATCTCAAGGTGACCGCCGGCCAGGAAGATGCCCTTTACGAGGCCCAGTTCGGTCAGTATCAGAAATGAGCTCTGCCCAGCTGCACCCGCTGCTGTTGCAGCTGGAGCGCCAGAGCGGTCCGTTGCTTGCACAGATTGAAGCAGCGCTCTGCAGCCATGGCAGGCCGCTGCGCTGGGCGATCACAGCCGTCAAGCAACGTCCGGGTGAGCCTCCGCTCCTGCAAATCGAAGCGGTGCTGCTTAGTGGGCCTGAATTGCACGGTTGATGCCATCCAACTCTCCCCTGCCCACGATTCTGGTGATCCCGACGGGCATCGGCTGTGCCCTGGGTGGTTACGCCGGTGATGCGCTTCCGGCGGCCCGGTTGCTGGCAGCGGCCAGCGGTTGCCTGATCACCCACCCCAATGTGATGAACGGGGCGGCGCTGTATTGGAGCGATCCGCGCATCCACTACGTCGAGGGCTCAAGCCTCGATCGCTTTGCGGCCGGCGAGCTGCTGCTGCGTCCGGTGCGTCAGCAGCGGGTGGGTTTGCTGCTCGATGCCGGCATCGAGCCCGAGCTGAGGGCTCGCCATCTGCAGGTGGCCGCT
>CAYFMB010000267.1:0-2745 GCA_964344095.1 uncultured Klebsiella sp. | reverse complement strand
CCCATTGTGCAGGCTGGAGCGGCACACTCGGGCCAGCCGCATGCGCTGCTTGGCCAGTGGAGCCAGCCATGACAGGGCCACCTGGCTGCTGGCCCTGCCCTTTGGCGCCCTGTGGTGGCCGTGGCTGGGGCTGAGCGGAGCCGCGCTGGCAAGCGGCAGCTTCCTGGCGGGAGGCCTGTTTCTATCGCCCGACCTCGACACCCGTTCCAACGCCACACGCCGCTGGGGACCGCTGCGGTTGCTGTGGTGGCCCTACCGACACTGGCTCTCGCACCGATCGCTGCTGTCGCACTCACCCCTCCTGGGCACCGCCGGACGGTTGCTGTATCTGGCAGCTGTCGGACTTGGCCTGTGCCTGCTGACCCAGCCGCTGGGCAGCCCCACACCCGCCCAACTGGCCCACGCCCTTGGCCAGCTGTGGCACCAGCAGCAACCCCGCATCATGGCCGCGCTGGTGGGGCTGGAGGCCAGTGCCTGGCTGCATCTCATTCAGGATGGTGACCCGATGCCGCGGCTGCCGCGGCTGCTCAGGCATCGGCGCAGGCGCAGGCGGCGCACCTGGGGGCGCAACTGACAAGGTGGAGCCCATCTGGCCCACCTGAATTGCATGCAGAGCTCCAGCCCCGGGACCCTGGAGGCCCTGGCCCAACTGATCGCTGTGGTCGCCCAACTGCGCGACCCCGTGGAGGGGTGCCCCTGGGACCTGGAGCAAACCCATGCCTCGCTGGTGCCCTATGTGCTCGAGGAGGCCCACGAGGTCGCCGATGCGATTCGCCAGGGCGATGACACCCACCTGGCCGAAGAACTGGGCGATCTGCTGCTGCAGGTGGTGCTGCACGCCCAGATCGCCGGCGAGGAAGGGCGTTTTGATCTCGAACAGGTCAGCCGCGGCATCAGCGCCAAACTGATTCGACGCCATCCACATGTGTTTGGCACAGCCCAGGCGGCTGACAGCGCTGCGGTCAAGGCCAGCTGGGAGGCCATCAAGACCGCCGAACAGGCGCAGCGCCAAGCCGCGCTCGATGCCACAACATCTGCCAGTCCGCTGAGCGACCGCCTCGCTGACAAGGTGCGCGGCCAGCCCGCGCTGGCTGGGGCCATGACCATCTCGAAGCGAGCTGCAGCCGCCGGGTTTGAGTGGGAGGGCATGGATGGCGTCTGGGCCAAGGTGCACGAGGAACTCGACGAACTCAAAGAAGCGGTGGCCAGCGGCGACAAGGCCCACGCTCAAGCAGAGCTGGGCGACGTGCTGTTCACCCTGGTCAATGTGGCGCGCTGGTGCGGCATCGATCCCGAGGCCGGACTGGCTGGCACCAACCGCCGCTTTCTCGATCGCTTCAGCAGGGTTGAAGCCGCCCTGGGGGGCGACCTGCAGGGACGCAGCATCGAAGAGCTCGAAGGCCTGTGGCAACAGGTCAAAGCCCAGATCCGCGCCGAGCAATCGACAGCCGAGTAACAGCGAGCATGGACACAACGCCACAGGGTTGATCGGACCTGCCAGCGCGAGCATCGCTGCCTGTAGCCGACGCCGCGTCAACGGCGACTCAACGGCTTCGGCAGTCATGTGAAGCAAACAATCTGTCGCCCTGGTTGTCACAATTGCCCAAATCAGGGCTAAAGCCATTAGTTTGCAAGGCCAAATTAAAGATGGTTTGTGATGCGTTCGCTGCGACTCGACCTGATCGCTCCTGTTGGTCGACGTGCAGGCAAACAACGGCGCGCATGGACCGCAACCCTGAGCGCCTGCCTCAGCCTGGGAACCCTGGTTGACGCCGCGAACGCCCAGATCAGGCCAACACCTGCCAAGGTTCAGGCCAACGGGGGTGTCATGGTCCAGAGCCAAGGCGAAGGCTCACCCAACACCGTCACCGGCTACCTGTTTGCTCCACTGAGCCAGGGAGCAGCAGGCGAAGTGCTGTTCCTCGATGTGGCCGCCAACCTCAACCTGGGCGGCGCCCTGACACAGCAGAACAACGTGAGCGCCGGCGCCAGCACCCGGCTGGGCTATCGCTGGTTGAGCAGCGATCAACGCTGGATGTACGGCTTCAATGCCGGTGTCGACACGCGCCAGGCCTACGCCCAATACGCCTTTCAGGCCGGTGTGGGCGCCGAAGCCCTCAGCCGTGGCGTCGAGCTCAGGGCCAACGGCTACATCCCCTTCTCCAATCAAGCCGATCTGTATCAGAGCGGTTGGAGCAATGGTGTGTTGAACAACAACCAGCTCATCGTCGATGGCTGGAACCGCTATGTGGTCTCCCTGGGGGGGATCAACCTGGAAGCGGGTCTGCCCATCAGCCGCTGGAGCCAGGGCAAGGACAGCCTTTGGCTTTACGCCTCCTATTACTACCTGAGTGGCGACTACGTCACGGGCAGTTCGGGTGTGCGTGGACGCGCTGAACTGCGCATGGGCAGCCAATTGTCCCTGGGGGCGACGTTGTCGTACGACGACATCTTCCAGCTACAGGCCACGGGGTACATCCGCTATGGCGCCAAGCCCCTGAGCGCGCAGACCAGCGATGCCATCACCGTGGCCGAGCGTGAGTTTCTGGCCCTACGGGGCTTGCCGATGCAGCGCGACGTCGACATGCGCATGGTCGCCGCTCAGCAAAACCTGCCGGGCTCCCTGGCCATGAGCCCCAGCAGCGGCAATGCCCTGGTGGTGCGCTGCACCGGCACCACCAGCGCAACGATCAGCGGCCAGGCCAGCTGCGCCTACCCCAATGCGAGCACCATGCTCGCCGCTGC
>CAYFMB010000266.1:0-2771 GCA_964344095.1 uncultured Klebsiella sp. | reverse complement strand
GATCAGCGGTCATGCCCTTGGCCGTCAGAAAAATCACCGGGGTGCCGCCCAAGCGCTCGTCGGCCCGCAGCTTGGCCAGCAGCCCGAAGCCATCGCAGCGGGGCATCATGACGTCGGTGATCACCACATCGGGCAGCAGCTCTTGAGCGACCTGCCAGCCCTGTTCGCCATCGTTGGCCGTGGTGACGTCAAAGCCCTCGTCGTCGAGGTAGGCCTTGACGGCCGTGCGCAGGCCCGGTTCGTCGTCGACCAGCAACAGCCGAACGGGGGTGGACGCCGCGGCCTCGGAGATGGCTTGTTCTGTGCTCATGGGCGCATTCAAAGCCAGCTTCAGCGACCTGGCGATGGCAGCCGTTGTTCGGATTCCTGCAGATGGCCGCTGTAACCCAGCTGGCGCGCCGTCTCACCCAGGCTGGCGGGGTCCCGCTGGGCCTGCTCGGGATGGCAGACCGCCCACCAGATCAAGTGGTCGAGCCGGTTGGATGGGGTGATGACACCGCCGGGATTGAGCTGGCGCACGACCAGATCACGACCGTCATGGGTCACACGCATCGGCGTCGTGGTGTTGCAGCGAATCGTTTCGTTGCGCACCTGCACGTCATTGGGCAACTCGAGCCAGACCTTGACCCGGCGCAGATCGGCAAAGGCCGGATCGACCTCGATCGCATAGACCCCAGTGGCCTGCATGCCTCCCGGCACGGGGCGCTCGCTGAGCAGCACCAGACCTTTGGGTCGCGACAGCTCAGGTGACTCCATGAGCCCGGACTGGGCCCGAGCCACGGGCGTGGCCGTCAGGGCCACCACCGCACAGCAGAGCCAGGAGGTTCTTGTCAGCATGAGCCCCATGCTGGCTTACCTCGACCACCACGCCACCACCCCCTGCGACCCCGCCGTGGTGGCGGCGATGGCGCCCTGGTGGAGTGAGCAGTTCGCCAACCCTGCTGGACGGCTCTACCGCCCTGCGCTCGAGGCAGCGGCAGCCATCGACGCTGCTGCAACTGTGCTGCGGCGGGGGCTGGACGCGGCGGCAACGGCAACGGCGGTCTGGACCAGCGGCGCCAGCGAAGCCAACAACCTGGCCCTCAAGGGTCTGGCCGAGGCCGCCCTGACCAGCGGCAACCCCAGACGGCGCTTCGTGAGTGTGGTGAGCGAACACCACGCCGTGCTCGATGTGCTGCGCTATTTGGAGCGCCACGGCTTTGCGCTCACGCTGCTGCCGATGAGCCGCCTGGGCCTGGTGGAGCCTGCTGCCCTGGAGGCCGCCCTGGACCCGGCTGCCGGCGGACCGGTGCTGGCCGTCAGCATCATGGCGGCCAACAACGAGATCGGCAGCATCGCGCCACTGGCCCAGCTGGCGCCTCTGGTCCATGCCGCCGGGGCCCTGCTACACGTGGACGCCGCCCAAGCCGTCGGGCACATACCCCTATCCATGGCCGAGCTGGACATTGACCTGCTCAGCCTCAGCGGTCACAAGCTCTATGGGCCCAAGGGGATCGGCGCTCTGGTGCTGGCGCCTGGGGTGCAGCTGGCGCCACAGCTGCATGGCGGTGGCCAGCAAAACGGCCTGCGGGCGGGCACCCTGCCGGTGCCGCTGATCGTGGGACTGGCCAAGGCCCTAGAGCTGGCCCTGGCCGACCGCGAGGCGCGGGCGGTGCGGCTGGCCCTGCTGCGCGATCAACTCTGGGCGGGGCTGCAACAGCTGGGGGGCGTCGCGCTCAACGGACCGCCGCCGGGGCCGGCGCGCCTACCCCACAATCTCAACATCACGGTCAACGGCATCGACGGCAACCGGCTGCACCAGGCGTTGCGGCGTCAGATCGCCGTCAGCAGCGGCTCGGCCTGCAGCCAGGGAACGCCGTCGCACGTGCTGGCCGCACTGGGACGCTCCCGCGCCGAGGCAGCAGCCACGATCCGCTTTGGCCTGGGGCGCGGCACCACAGCCGCTGAGATCGAACTGGCGTTGGCAGCGCTTGCTAAGGCGGCAGCAGAGCTCAGGGCGTGAGCACGCCGCGCCGCGCCACACGCCAACGGGCACTGCGGGAGCGGGGGTTGGCTTCAATCTCCACGTCGGTGGCCTTCACCGCTTTGCGGGTGACCCGCTCCAGGCGCTCGTCGCTCAGAAATGCGGTCTTGACCCGCCGATCCTCCAAGGAGTGAAAGCTGATGACACCGAACAGTCCCCCCGGCGCCAGCCACGCGGGAGCGGCCTCCAGCAATCGATCAAGCACCCCCAGCTCGTCGTTGACGGCGATGCGCAGCGCCTGAAAGCTGCGGGTGGCCGGATGGATGCGCCCGCGCCGCGCCTGAGGCGGATAGCAACCGGCGATCACGTAGGCCAGCTCGGCGGTGGTGCGCGGCCGCGCGGGGTCACTCCAAGGCCCCTGCTCCTGGATGCGGCGGGCGATGCGGCGCGACAACCGCTCCTCCCCGTAGGCATAGATGAGGTCGGCCAGCTCGCTTTCCTCGAGCCGATCAATCAGCTGGGCCGCGGTCTCGCCGGCGGCGGGGTTCATGCGCATGTCGAGCGGGCCCTCGAGCCGGAAGCTGAACCCCCGCGCCGCCACATCGAGCTGGGGACTGCTGACCCCCAGATCGGCCAGCACACCCACCACAGGCTCAGGCGGGGTGTAGTCGGCAAAGTTGGTCGCCACGATCGTGACGCGATCGCCAAAGGGGGCCAGGCGCTGGGCAGCGGCGGCGCGGGCCGTGGGGTCCTGGTCCAGCCCGATCAGGCGCAGGCCTGGGTGGGCCGCCAGCAGCAGGGCGCTGTG
>CAYFMB010000265.1:0-2784 GCA_964344095.1 uncultured Klebsiella sp. | reverse complement strand
TGGCGCCGGCACCCACCACGGTGTGGATCTCGTCGATGAACAGCACGATCTGCCCCTCGGAGGCGGTGACCTCCTTCAGCACGGCCTTGAGTCGCTCTTCAAATTCACCGCGGTACTTGGCACCAGCGATCAGTGCGCCCATGTCGAGGGCAATGAGCTGACGGTTCTGAAGCGCCTGCGGCACGTCGCCGTTGACGATGCGCTGGGCCAACCCCTCGACGATGGCGGTCTTACCAACGCCGGGTTCACCGATCAGCACCGGGTTGTTCTTGGTGCGGCGGCTGAGGATCTGGATCGTGCGACGGATCTCCTCATCGCGCCCGATCACAGGGTCAAGCTTGCCGTCGCGAGCGGCCTTGGTCAGATCGCGCCCGTATTTCTCCAACGATTCATAGGTGCCCTCGGGGTTCTGGTCGGTCACCTTCTGGGATCCGCGCACGGCGTTGACGGCGTCTTTGAGTCTGGCGGCATCGGTGCCCGCCTGGCTGAGCAGTTGCTTGGCGCAGCGGTCATCGATCGCCAGGGCCAGCAGCAGGTGCTCAATGGCGATGTAACTGTCGCCAAAGGAGCCTTTGAGCTCATTGGCCTGATCCAGGACCGCGTTGAGGCCTTTGCCCAGGTAAACGTTGTCGGGCGCAGCGCTCAGCGACGGCTGGGCGGCGATGTAAGCCTCGACCCTCTGGCTCAGGGTGCCGACGTCCACGCCGGCCTTCTCAAGGATGCGACCGGCCAGACCCTGCTGAGCCAGCAAAGACGCCAACAGGTGCTCGCTCTCCATCTGCTGCTGGCGCCGTTGCTGGGCCAGCTGCTGGGCAGACACGATGGCAGCCCATGCCTTTTCGGTGAACAGCTCGGCGGTGGGATGCATCAGATCGCTCCCTGGGTTTCAACTGAAGGAACCGTATGGGCGGAGCGGGAGTGCCCCCACCCCGGCCAACCGAACCATTCGGTAGGGCCAGCCGTCCCCATGGTGACCACGCCGAACACAGTGAGGGGGTGAACCGAACCGCGTCTGCAGGACCCGCAGCGCAATTGCATCAGCTGATTGCAGGCCTGCTGCAGATGGACCCAGGGGCGGTAATCAAGGTTGAGAGATTGCGTTCACAATGACCAGCCAACGTGCCTTCGCCGCACCCCTGGCACTTGGACTTCTACTGGCTCTGGGCAGTGCCCCTGCTCTGGCCGGCCGCGGTGGTGGTGGCGGTGGCGGCTTCCGTGGCGGCGGCGATTTCGGCGGCGGCGGCGGCGGTGGCTTCCGTGGTGGAGATTTTGGTGGTGGCGGTGGTGGCGGTGCTTATCGCTTCAGCGCCCCGCGCGTCGAATCGGCCCCGGTGGAGCGTGCAGCCCCGATCGAACGTTCTGCCCCTGTCGCATCGGGAGGCGGCGGATTTCACGGTGGTGGGTTTCATGGCGGTGGCGGTGGCGGTGGCGCAGCCAGAGTTGATCGGCCCCAAGATCGCTCGCTTGATCAGGGCTACCGCGGCAGCCATCCGCTGTATGGCAACGGCACTCGCAGCGCCTGGACGGGTCACAACATCTCAGCTGATCAGTTCAGGCGCATGAACAACGGCAGCTGGAACGTCGATGGCAACTTCGATAACGATCGCTTTAACCGCAACATCAACGTCGACAACAACTTCTACAACCGCGACTACGGCGGTTGGAATGACTCGTGGTCAGACGGTGGCTACTGGGGCAGCCGACCCTGGGGCTATGGCTGGTACAACTGGTCTCCTGACTCCTGGGACTGGTGGGGAGGCTCCTCGGTCGGCTGGGGCCTGGCAGCCCTGGCCACAGGTGATGTCATCACCGATCTGGTCAATGACGCCGCCGAGCAGCAATCACCGGTGATCGATGTCCCGGACAGCAACTACCAGCTCAACTACGGCACCGTTGATGCCGTGGGCTCCAGCGGTGCCGACTTCAGTTATGCCGTCACCGGTAGCCCGCCACTCAAAGGTGCCGCGAACTGCCAGCAGGGTCTGCTGGACGGGCAAGTACCCAGCACCGCGGCCCAGGCTCAGCTGCTCAATGCGGCCTGCCAGGTGGCCTATGGCCCCGACCCCAAGGGCACGCCGCTGCCCGAAAGCCTTGCCGGACGCCTACCCGGCTGGCTGCGCGAACTGCTGGTGCTGGCCCTTGGTGGTGGCATCGCCGTGGGGGCCTGGACATTGCTGGCACGGCGCCGCAGCCAGACGCCTGCTACACCCCCTGAGCATCACGCCAATGTGACCTCCAGCTGAAGCGTCTCGCATCCACGTCTCTCTTGTACCCATGCCCGTGTTGCGGGCTTCATCTGTCTCCGAACCAGCCATGAATTGCCCTCGCCGCTTTGCCGCAACCTGCGCCGTTGCGCTGATGAGCAGCATCGCCCTGCTGCAACCTTGCCAGGCCGAACCGCGTGGCGGCGGTGGATTCCGTGGTGGTGGCTTCAGTGGAGGTGACTTTAGAAGCGGTGATGTGCGCAACAACACCAACAATTACCGCTATGGCGGTGGGGCTCAGCACTACAACTTCGGCACGGACAACAGCTACCGCTCCGGTTATCAGGGATCTCACCCCATGTACGGCGAAAACACGCGCAGCGACTGGGACGGAGACGATCGTGTCAATGGCAACTTCGACAACGACCGCTTCAACCGCAACGTCAACGTCGACAACAACTTCTACAACCGCGATTACAACGGTTGGAACCGCTCCTGGTCCAATGGGGGTTACTGGGGTAGTCGTCCCTGGAACACGGGTTGGTACCGAGGTTGGGGGAACTGGGGCTGGTGGGGGGCC
>CAYFMB010000264.1:0-2784 GCA_964344095.1 uncultured Klebsiella sp. | reverse complement strand
AGGGATCTGGGTCATCGACAACGCGCCGGTGTAGCCGGTGTGACGTGGCGCCCACCTTAGAACTTGCCCCTCCCCACCCGCGCCGACCGCCGAGCGGCAGCGCCGGTGTTGCAACATGCTGTTGCGAGCGGGTCACAGCCATGGATGCGCCCCTGAGCGCCGGCGAGGTGATCGAGCTGCTGCGGCAGCGGTGGAAAGCCTCCTATGACCTGCAGCTGGTGCAGCGTCGAGGGCGCGTTTACCTGCAGGTGATGTGGGCCTACCAGGAACAGCAGTCCTTCCCTCTAAGCGCTGCCGAGTATGAGCGCCACATTGCTGAACTGGTGCTGGTGCTCAACAGCCTGGGGGTCGCAGCCGCGGTGCGCGACTGGCTGGGCAGTTGCCCCGACAAGCCCCGCCTGGGCAAGGCGCTCTCGCTGGCCCTGGAGCTGCCTCCAGGGCGCAGCAGCGAGTTTGTGCTTTAGGCCGCCGGCCGCAGCGCCTCGGTCAAGGCCACCAGGCCGACCCCCACCAGAAACAGCGCGGTGATGGCACCACTGAGCAGCAGCATGGTCAGCGGATCGGTGGAAGGGGTCAGCACCGCTCCGGCCACGGCGGCGATCAGCACGACCCAGCGCCAGGAGGCCAGCATGGTGCGCCAGCGCACCAGCCCCAACACCCCCAACAGCAACTGCAGCACCGGGAGCTGAAAGGCCAGGGCCGTTGCCAGCATCAGCAGCAGCACAAAATCCAGATAGCGCTCGATCGACCAGGCCGGTTCGACCACATCGGCGCCGTAGCTGACCAAAAAACGCAATGCGGCAGGCACCAGGGCCCACCAAGCAAAGGCCAGTCCAGCGGCAAACAGCACCGCCGAACCCGCCACCGCCGGCGCGACCAGGGCTCGCTCGCGCCGGGTCAGGCCCGGCAGCACGAAAGCCAGAAGCTCATACAGCACGTAGGGCAAGGCCAAGGTCAGGCCCGCATAGCCCGCCACCTTGAGCGAGACAAGCAGAAACTCGCCCGGCGCCAGCTGCAAAAAGCGAATGCCGTGGGCGGGCATCTCGAGCAGGCGTACCAGAGGCCTGACCAACAGCAGACAGCCCAGAGCCGCCACCAGCACCACCAGCAGGCTGCGCAAGATTCGGCGGCGCAGCTCCTCAAGGTGATCCACCAGGCTCATCTCCACCTCGCCTGGGAACTCGTCGGCCGGGGCGATGCGAATCGGCGGTGGCGGGCTGCCGACCACCGCGGCGCTGGGCTGACTGTCGCGACTGCTGGTCATGACCTCTCCTGTGCCTGGAGGCTAGGGGCAGAAGCCAGCAGTGCATGGGCCTGGGCCGGTTCACCCCACAGCACGGTGCCGCCGCTGTGGCGCACAGTGCCGGGGGGCGATCCTGGAATGCGCTGGAGCGCCTCGGTGGGCACCATCACCACCGGCACGCGCCCGTTGCCGCGCGCCCGCGAGAAGTAGGCGGCCAGATGGGCGGCGGCGGCCAGGTCAGCCTCGCCGCACACCCCGGCCGAAGCCTTGAGCACGACGTGGCTGCCGGGGCATTCCTGGGCGTGAAACCAGAGATCGCCGCGGCGGGCTTGGCGCAGGCTGATCCAGGCGTTTTGGCGATGGTTGCGTCCAACCTGCAGGCGCAGCCCGCCTGGCGAGTCCAGCTCCAGCGGCTGCGGTTGGTCGGGAGCCTGCCCAGGGCGACGTCGGCGGCCGTTCAGCTCGGCGGCCACGTCCGCCTGCAGATCGGCCAGCACCGGCTCCAGCGCCACCAGGGTCTCGGCCTGGTCCACATAGGTGGCACTGGCCTCCAGCCACTGGAGCCGCTGGTTGTGCAGGGCAATGCGCTCGGTGATGACGGCGCCCGAACGACGCAGACGGCGAGCGCGCCGATAGAGGGCCTGGGCCTGCTCCACCGCCGTGGGGTCCTGATGGGCCAAGCAGAGCAGGGCGTCGGCCTGCTGTTGCAGGACTTCAGCCTGCTCACCCTCGGCCAACAACGCCTGCTGCTGGGCCAGCAGCTGCCGCTCGCGCTGCAGCTGCTGCTCAAGGCGTCGCTGGGCCTGTTGCTGCAGAGCGGCGAAGCGGCGCTGCCCCAGGACATCGGCGTAGTAAGCCGCGACCCCGGCATCGCACAGCGAAGCCACCTGTGCCGTGGCGGTGCTCCAGCAGCGATAGCCATCGCCCTTGCGCTCAAAGGCGAAGCGTTGCTGATCCAGACAAGCCAGCCATTGCTGCCAGGTGGCATGCAACCGCGCCCAGCTGGCGTCGGGCAGCTGCTGCACCCCCAGCTCGGCGGCGCCGGGCAGCGCGGCGGCCTCGAGCAACTGCTGCACCAGCGCCGGGCTGACCCCCTGAAAGCTGCGCAGCAACGCGTCCTTGAGGGGCAGGTCCTGCAGCTGCAAGCGCCGTCGCCAGGGGGCCAGGGGCTCGGCTGGATCAGGCGGATCGCCCTGCAGCGGCGGCGGGCTCTGATAAGGATCACCGGTACCGATGGGACGCAGGCGCGACTGCTGTTGCCGCACCTGGCGGGCCAGGGCGATCACCTGGCGGGTCTCGTCGAGCAAAAACAGATTGCTATGGCGCCCCATGAGCTCGAGCACGAGCCAGCGCTCGACGGCATCACCGGGCCGGCGGGCAAAGCCCAGCTCGATCACGCGCTCCCAGCCCTGCTGCTGCAGCGCCACCAGAGCCAGACCGCGCAGGCCGTGCTGCAGCTGCTGGGCCAGGGTGCTGCCGTCGCCACGACGCGGCGGGGCGGGCACGCCGTGCAGCCGGGGCGCCTCGGCCTGCCAGCTCAA
>CAYFMB010000263.1:0-2803 GCA_964344095.1 uncultured Klebsiella sp. | reverse complement strand
CTCCCAGATGCCGTAGTCGGCCACCCGATAGGCGCGAGCCACGTAATACACCAGGTTCTGGATGAAATCGCGCTCGTGGGTCGTCTGGATCACCACCAGCCCGCTGCGGGTGAGCTGGGCCAGCTGCAGCAGATAGAGGGCTGTTGCATCGAGCTGGAGGTGGCCCCAGCCGTCGTCGGGAACGACCGGTTCGCCTGTGCCGGTGTCGAACTTGGCGTGAATGGCGTCGAGATGCTCGAGGCTGTGCTTGAAACGCTCAACCTTGTGGGCTTGGCGCAGCATCGCGCTGAGCAGGCCGCGCATCAGTTGCAGCACCCGCTGCTCCAGTTCGTAGGCGCGGCGGCTGGCGCCCTGCTGGCGGCGGTGGGCCAGGGCCAGGCCCCAGACGCACTGAATCGAATAGACGCAGTCGCGCACCCAGGCGTCGCCGTAGTTGCCGTGCACGGTGTGGGCCGTGCTGGCTGGCAACAGACCGCTGATCGGGTGCTGGCGCTGCAGCACCACCTGCTCGATCTGGGCGTCGATCGCCAGCAGCAGCTCGCGGCTGGGGTCGGCCGCCTGCTGGGAGGTGCTGAGGGTTGCGGCCTCTGGCGTGGCAGTCCCAGGGAGCGGCGGCATGGTCTCAAGCGGGACAGCCATAGATTCTCTCCTGGCCTGGTCCCCCCTCATGGCAACAACCGCAACGAAACCCTCGGTTGAGCCCGGCCGCACCCGGGTTTTGGGCATTCCTGTGTCGCTCTGCAGCGATGTGCATGCCGATGCGGTGGCACTGCTGCAGCGCGGTGGCGGACAGATCGTCACCCTGAATGCCGAAATGACCATGGCCGCGCTGGCCGATGCGGCCCTGGGCGCAGCGATCGAGGCGGCCGACCTGGTGATCCCCGACGGGGCCGGCGTTGTCTGGGCTCTGGGCCGTCAGGGCCGCCGCGTACGCCGAAGCCCTGGCATCGAACTGGCCTGGTCCCTGTTGCAAACTGCAGCCCGGCAGGGCTGGCGCGTGGCGCTGGTGGGAGCCTCTCCGTCGGTGATGGACACCCTGGTGGCGCGGCTTTCAGAGCGTTTGCCGGGGCTCAATCTGGTGTTCCACAGCCACGGCTATCAGCCGCAGGACGGTTGGAACCTGGTTGAACAGCAGTTGTTGGACGCCCAGCCCC
The DNA here is from genome assembly GCA_964344095.1 of uncultured Klebsiella sp. Classification (GTDB taxonomy): domain Bacteria; phylum Cyanobacteriota; class Cyanobacteriia; order PCC-6307; family Cyanobiaceae; genus RGUW01. The sequence continues at coordinate 1,649 of CAYFMB010000263.1, read as the reverse complement.
AGCTGGTGCTGGTGGCCCTGGGTGTACCGCGTCAAGAGACCTGGATCGCCGCTCTGAAAGGCCGGCGCCAGGGCCTTTGGATGGGCGTCGGCGGCAGCTTTGACGTGTGGGCTGGCGTGAAGCAGCGGGCCCCCGGCTGGATGGGGGCGCTGCAGATTGAGTGGCTGTACCGCCTGCTCCAGGAACCTCAGCGTTGGCGCCGCATGTTGGCACTGCCCGCATTTGCCTGGGCTGTGCTCAGGCAACGCTGAGCAGCTGTGGTGTGGGCAGGCTTCAGCGGAAGCCGACCGAGGCCTGCCACACAAAGGCGAGCAGCAGGAAAAACAGCGGAATGATTGGCAGGATGTCGACCAGGGGGCCGAAGGCCTGATAAGCCTCGGGCAGTTGAGCCAGGGTCTGCAGGGCGTAGGAGGCCATCCCCAGTGTTCACCGGTTACGTGAGGCGGACGCTACCACGTGTGGGCTGCCCCAGAGCCCGGTTCCCAGGGAGCGAAATCCTCTGCAAAACAGTCCTCGCTGATCGCCTGGGCCATGGCGCGGCTGAAGCGCAGCAACGTCGTGATGTTGTGCAGGCTCAGCAGGCTGCGGCCCAGCATTTCTTCACTGCGGATCAGGTGATGCAGATAGGCACGGCTGTGTTGGCGGCAGGCCAGGCAGGGGCAGCGGGCATCGAGGGGGGTGTGGTCGCGCTTGAAGCGGGCGTTGCGCAGGTTCCAGCGCTCGCCGCCCACCAGGGCAGTGCCGTGGCGGCCCAGACGCGTCGGCAGCACGCAATCGAACAGGTCAAAGCCGTTGGCTACGGCGATCGCCATTTCACGCAGGCTGCCCACGCCCATCAGGTAATGGGGTTTGGCCTCGGGTAACAGGGGAGCCAGCTGCCGCACGATGCGATGCATCTCCTCGGGCGGCTCGCCCACGCTGACCCCGCCCACGGCGATGCCGGGCAGGTCCATGGCGGCCACGATCCGGGCCGATTCGGCCCGCAGGTGTTCAAAGCAGCCCCCCTGCACGATGCCGAACAGGGCCTGATCCGCTTTGGTGTGGCAGCTGGCGCAGCGCTCTAGCCAATGGTGGGTGCGGCGGCAGGCGGCTGCCACTTCGCTCTCTGTGGCGGGGTAGGGCGGGCACTGGTCAAAGGCCATGGCCACATCGGCGCCCAGGGCCATCTGGATTGCCATGGCCCGCTCGGGGGTCAGCTCGATGCGACTGCCGTCGCGCGGCGAGCGGAACACCACACCGTCATCGTTGATGCGGTTGATCGCGCCCAGACTGAACACCTGAAAGCCGCCCGAGTCGGTCAGCAGCGGCCCGTCCCAGGCCATGAAGCGGTGCAGCCCGCCCGCCTCGGCGACCACGTCTTCGCCGGGTTGCAGGTGCAGATGAAAGGTGTTGGCCAGCACCATCTGGGCGCCGGTCTCGGCCAGCTGCGGCGTGCTCAGGCCTTTGACCGTGGCCAGGGTGCCCACCGGCATGAACCGCGGCGTCTCCACCACGCCGTGGGGGGTCTCAAAGCGGCCGGTGCGCGCCCGGTTGCGGCTGCTGCGGGCGGTGATCGAGAAGCAAAAGGTCAACGGCGCGGCTCTGGCAGGGGTGTTGGCAACCGGGAGGCTCTGTGGCGACGCTAGGTGGATGGCTGATCCCCCTTCCCG
>CAYFMB010000262.1:0-2808 GCA_964344095.1 uncultured Klebsiella sp. | reverse complement strand
CCTTTGGCCTGGAGCCAGACGCCATCGCTCGGCTCAACAGCCTGCTGCAGCAGGCGGGGTTTCGCTGGGGGCTCGACGCGGCCGAGCGGGGCGGCAGCGCTCCCGGCTCGCTGCGCTGGGCCTGCGATCGGCTGCTGCTGGGTCTGGTACTCGAGGAGCAGCCCGGCCTGGCCCCCGCCGAGACGGCGCCCCTGGCCGCCGCCCTCGACCTCGAAACCCTGGGCCGCGGTCTGCATCTGCTGGGGCGGTTGTGCCACTGGCTCACACGCCTGCGCCAGCCCCGCAGCTCGGCCGCCTGGGCTGAGCTGTTGCGGCAGTTGCTGCTCGATCTGTTTGGCGAGGGAGCCGCCGCCGTTAGCGACCAGGCCTGGGAGCTGCCGGCGTTGCTCGCGGCCATCGACGACTGGCAGCTGGCCGCCGCTGGCTGTGCGTTGGACTTGGGGCCGGCGGTCGTCGTGGCCGTGCTCGAGGAGCGGCTGGCGGTCGATTCGGGGCGGTTCGGCCATCGCAGCGGCGCCCTCACCATCAGCGCGCTGGAGCCAATGCGCGCCATTCCCCATCGCGTCATCGTGCTGATGGGTCTCGATGCCGGCGTCTTTCCGCGGCAGAGCCAGCGCCCGGGGTTTCACCTGCTTGAGCAGCAGCGGCGCCTGGGTGACCCCCAGAGCGCCGATCAGGACCGCTACGTGCTGCTCGAAGCGTTGCTCTCGGCCAGGGATCACCTGCTGATCTGCTGGAGCAGCCGCGACGAGCGCAGCGGTGAAAGCCTGCCGCCGGCCACGCCGGTGCGGCAGTGGCTCGACTGGCTGCAGGCCCAGCTGCCCTGTGGCGGCGGTGCCCTGGTGGTGAACCACGCCGCCAATCCGCTGGAGCGCAGCAACTTTGAGGCCATGGCCGAGCGGCCACCGGCCAGTTGCGACGCCCGCCTGCTGCACGCCCGCCGTCTGATTGACGCGCCGCAGGCGTTGGAGCCCCCCGTGCCGCTGGCGGCGAGCGCCAGCGCCGCCCTGCCCGCCGAGACGCCTACCGGCAGCTTCGAGGACCTGCGCGACTGGCTGGTGGCTCCCCAGCGCCAGTGGCTGTCGCAGCTGGGCCTCGATCCGCGTGAGTGGACTGCATTGATCGAGGACCTTGATGCCGCCGGCCTCGAGGAGCGGCAGCGCTCGGCGCTGCTGCGCCAGGCGCTGGCGGCGGCCGAGCCTGATGGGGCCGACTGGGCGGATGCCGAGACCTGGCTGCAGCACAGCCGCGGGCGGGCTCAGTTGCCCCCCCAGAGTGCCGCCTTGCTGGAGGCCGGTCTGCTCGCCGGGCGTTGGCGCGATCTGCAGGCCGCTTTGACAGCCCTAGGCCCCGAGCGGCGGCACCAGGCGTGCTGGCAGCACTGGAGCCAGCCGCTGCTGTGGCGCGGCTCGTGTGTGGTGTTGGTTCATCCAGCCCGGGACCGTGCCGCCCATCATGTGGAGCTGTGGCTGCAGCTGCTGCTGGCGACAGCCGCGGGCCAGACGCCTGAGGCTGCAGTGCTGCTGGCCCGCGGTGACAAGGGCTTCGGGGTGCAGGCCCGCTACAGAGCCCCTGACGCCGCAGCTGCTCAAAGCGAACTGCAGCGCCTGGACTCCCTGCGCGGCGCTTGGTGGGGTCGCTGCTGGCCGCTGCCCCCCCGCAGCGCCTGGGCGTTGCTGAGCGGCGGCGTGGCCAAGGCGATCAGCACCTGGGAGGGCAGCCCCCAGCTGGCCGGTGAACGCACCCAACCCGAGCAGGCCCTCTGCTTTGGAGCCGAGCTGGCCGGCAGCGCTCTGTTTGAGGGTGAGGCGGGCGAGGCCAATGCAGCCCTGGCCCAGGAGCTGCTGGGGCCCTTGTTGGAGCTGCGCCCATGAGCCAGCCGTTTGAGGCCAACAGCTTTGACCTGAGCCCAGGTCTGCGGCTGCTGGAGGCCAGCGCTGGCACCGGCAAGACCTTTGCCCTGGCTCATTTGGTGCTGCGCTACGTCACCGAGGCGGGCCTGGATCTGGGCGAGCTGCTGGTGGTGACCTTTACCGAGGCGGCTGCCGCCGAGCTGCGCGATCGCATCGGTATGCGGCTGCAGGCCGCCCTGGCATGCCTGGATGCACCCGAGCGCGAGCCCGATGATCTGGTGCTGGCGGCCTGGCTCCTCTGGGCGCGGCCACGCGTGGTAGCCCTGCGAGCGCCCTTGCTGCTGGCGCTCGAGCAGCTCGAGAGCGCCGACATCACCACGATTCACGGCTTTTGCCGTCGCACCCTGCAGCGCCAGGCGCTCGAGGCCGCCCAGCCCCCTGACCTGCAGCTCGAGGCCGACAGCGCCGCCCTGTTGCGTCAGATCGCCAATGATTACTGGCAGCAGCAGGTGCTGCCCCTGCCGCTGCACCTGCTGGCGGGACTGCAGCGGCAGCTCAAAGGGCCCGAGGCGTTGGAGCGTCTGCTGCGCAGCCTCGAGTCGGACCCGGCCCTGAAGCTGGAGCCGCTGCCCGCGGGGTGCAGCGCCGATGAACCGCTGGCACCCCAGCTTGAGCGCGTCTGGCAGCAGGCCTGGAGCGGGTTTTGCACGCAGTGGGGCAGCCGCGGCCGGGCCCTCGAGGCCGACTGCTGCGCCGCGGCAGCTCAGTGGCGCGCCGCGGCTGCCGTCAAGACCACCCCCTACAGCCCGAAACCAACCAAGGATCGCTGCGCAGCCCTTGAGGCCTGGATCGCCCAGCAGCCGAGTGGCGGTGACCATGGTGCCTGCCTCGAGCAGTCGCTGTTTGCTGGGTATTTCCATCCGGCTGTGTTCAGCAAGGTGGCCCGCAGCTGCGG
>CAYFMB010000261.1:0-2858 GCA_964344095.1 uncultured Klebsiella sp. | reverse complement strand
GCGGCCAGCACGGCTTCGATCAGGGCAGAGCGCAACCCGCCGCGCTCTAAGGCGCGCAGGCCAGCGATGGTGGTGCCGCCCGGGCTGCTCACCATGTCCTTGAGCTGGCCAGGGTGCAGTTGCTGCTGTTGCAGCAAGGCAGCGGTGCCAACCAGCGTCTTAGGCGCCAGGCTCAGGGCCAGGTCGCGCGGCAAACCCGCGGCCACGGCGCCGTCGGCCAGCGCCTCAATCATCAGCGCCACAAAGGCAGGGCCACTGCTGGTGAGCGCCAAAAAGGCATCGAGTTGGCTTTCAGGCAGGCTCAGCACTTCGCCCACCGCCGCAAACAAGCTTTCAAGCCACTGGCGCTCGGCCGGCTCGACGCCAACCCCGTAGGCCAAACCAGTGAGCCCGCTGCGCACCAGGGCCGGCGTGTTGGGCACAGCCCGCACACAGCGCCAGCCCGGAAAGCTGCGCTCGAGCCGCGCCAGGGTCACCCCCGCCAACACCGACACCAGCAAGCGGCCCGGTGGCCCGGGCTGGGCCGCCGCCACGGCGGCGGCCGCCTCAAGCTGCTGGGGCTTGACCGCCAGCAACACCACATCGGCAGCCCAGGCCGCCGCTGGATCGGTGCCGATGGAGCAGGGCAGCGCAGCAGCCAAGCGCGTCGCCGAGGCGGCACTGGCCACAACCCCGTGCACAGCCGTGGGCTGCAACAGCTGCAGCTCCAGCCATGGACGCAACAAAGCCTGGGCCATGCGGCCCAGGCCGATCACACCAACACTGGGGCTCACAGAGCGCCGGCCAGATCCTGACGACCCCAGGCAGGGCTGGGAGCTGCATCTTGGCTGTCAGCCAGGCCGCTGGGACTCTGGGTCACCAGGGTGGGCGACGTGCTCTCTTCGCCGCCGGTGGTGGTCACCGTGACGCAGCTGGGGGCAAACAGGAAAATGCTCTCGCCAACGCGCTCTTGGTGACCATCGATGGCAAAGGTGCCACCGGCCACAAAATCGACAGCGCGCTGGGCCTGATCGGGATCCATCATCGTCAGGTTGAGGATCACCGTCTTGCGCTCGCGCAGGGCCTGAATGGCGCGGGGCATTTCATCGAAACTGCGCGGCTCCATCAGGGTGACCTCGGCAGCAGCACTCGAGATGCCGGGCATGCCGATCACGTTGGTGCCGGCAAAGGGGTCGTCAGCGCCAAAGTCGCTGCTCAATGCCAGGGCGCTGCTGCGCGGGGGTGTCGTGCTGGTCTGGGGCAGGTCACCGGTGTCGTAATCGAGCTCGTCGTCAAACTCGCCATCGAAGTAGTCATCTCCAGAGACAACAGCCCGAAGGCGGGAAAACAGCGACACAGCGACGACCTCAATGATCCCTAGCCCCCTGAATAGCGTCTCAGGGAAGCCGACGCAAGGTGTTCTGCGCCGATTCGGCCCAGCTGTGCGGGCTCAGGTCGACCGCGCGCCAAACAGGGCACTGCCCAGGCGCACCCAGGTGCTGCCGGCCGCCGCGGCCTCGGGCCAGTCGCCGCTCATGCCCATGGAGCACTCGGCCAGTCCCAGGGCATCGGCCAGCTGCCGGCAGGCCGTGAACACCGCGTGGCTCTGCTGCGGCGTCAGCCCCTGGGGTGTGATCGTCATGAGTCCAATCGGCAGCGCCGGGGCCAGGGCGCTGAGCTGGGGCCAGAACTGCTGCAACTCTGCGGGGCTGAAGCCCCCCTTGGCGGGGTCGGGGACCACTTTGACCTGAAACAGCAAGCGGGGCGTGAGGCCCTCTTCGGCGGCGATGCGCGCCACCCGCTGGGCCAGCTCCAAGCTGTCGATCGAATGAATCGTGCCAAACGCCTTGAGCACCGGGCGCACCTTGTTGGCCTGCAGCCGGCCAATGAAATGCCAGTCGAGCGGCTCCAGATCAGCCAGCTCGGTCTGCTTGGCAACGGCCTCCTGCAGACGGCTCTCGCCAAAGCTGCGCTGGCCAGCCGCCACGGCAGCACGAATGGCGCTGGCCGGCTGCCCCTTGCTGACAGCCAGCAGCCGGGTCGTGGGGGGCAGCTGGGCGCGTAGGGACGCCAGGCGTGCCTGCAGATCGGGCACCATTGCCGCTGCGGTCAGATAAAGGTCTGGTCAAACACCTGGCGCCACTCGGCATGAACCGCGGGGCCTTCACGCCGGGCCCTGGCCAGATTTTGCTCAGCCAGATGGCGCGCATCCATGAGCGGAATCACCTCAAAATTGGCTCCACGCTCCTGCAGCGTCACCACAAAAAAGATGCGCTGGGCATAGAGCGTCGCATAGAGATCCCTGCCCTCACCGGCTGGAGCGACCCGGTAGAGCATGCCGAAGGTGGGGTGGTTGAGATAACGCTCAGCGCTCAAAGACCAGGGCGCCGGCGCGCCTTCGACTAGGGGCCATTAAAGATCACCGACTTTCCAGCGCAACACACCAAGTAACAACAAAGCAATCAGCGCTGAGGCATTGAGCAGGCGAGCCGCGGGCTGGGGTTGATGCAGCTGGATTGGATCGAGCCAGCGTCCACCGCGGGCGACCAGGGCATCGGCCCCCTGCTCAGCCCGCAGCAGCACATTGGCCAGCAGCCGCTCTCCGACCGCCAACAGCAGGCCCAGAGCACCGCGCCAGCCGAGGCGTTTGAGCACGACCGCACGGGTGGCCAAGGCCCGCAGCAGGTTCTGCAGCTCCTCCTGCACCAGGGGCAGAAACCGCAGCGCCAGCAGCAGGGTGAAGCCCAGGCGCTGGGCCGGCAGACCAAGGCGCCCCAGCGGTGTGATCCACCAGTCGATCGCCCAGACCAGCTGCTCAGGCGGCGTGGTCAGCAGCATCAGGTTGGCGCTGTGCACCAGGGTGAACAGCAGGGTGCCGC
>CAYFMB010000260.1:0-2877 GCA_964344095.1 uncultured Klebsiella sp. | reverse complement strand
AGCTGGAGCCATGGCGTCTGCCATGGCTCACGATCCGTTGCTGATTGGCAGCGATCTTCAACGTTATGGGGTGTCGTGACGGTGGTCCGAAACCCATTGGGGTGGCTTCGCCGTGTTTGCTGGCTACCCGATCAGCCGCTTGTGCTTCCTGGCTCCGACCAAGCTGGGCGTGTTCGAGGGGCTGAACCACAACTCCCTCGACTGGGTGAGGACAGTCCCATCCACCTGCCTAATCCTGAGCCGTCAGGCGAGGACCAACCAGGCCCACTCGAGCCCCGGCGTCGAGCTGGTTGACGGGTAGATCGCCGTCAACAGTTAGAGCATGTTGCTCGCTAGCTGTTGGCACAAGTACACCGGTTTCACCGTCGACACCGTTGTCGCCAAAGCCAAGTCTTTTGGTTGAAGCCAGTGCAGATTTTCAACATTGCACGATCGAAGTCCCGCCATCAAGGCAGGGCTTTTTGATGCGAATAGAGCATCACGGGTCGATCAAACCGGGAATCAGAGCAAAGATGTGGATCCATGGCTGACGCTTCACGTGGCCGCTCGCAGGACCAAGCTCACCCTGCCTGAGGTGCAGGCCCTAATCGAGACGCTCCTCTCCAAGGGCGAGATCAAGAGCGGCGATCTGCTGGCCTTTGCCCGCAGAGTGAATGGCGGCGACTTCCGCGACGCGCCGGCTGCCAAGACGAAACCGCCCAAAGGCCCTTCGCTGGCTGAGATCAAGAAACAGGTGCTGGACCACTTCCAATGCAGCACGCTGGTGGCGCTGAAAAAAAACCACAACTTTCAGCTGGCGATGACCGGCGAAACGATGGCGTTCAAGACCAAAGACGACTGGCTGAAGCTCTACCGGCGCTTCATCGGCATCCCCGCCAACGAGCGCAATCTGGCCAGCGGCCCCACGGTGATCAACGGCATCGATGTGCTGAAACACTTCCGCCCTTGGGTGGTGTTTGGCCTGGATCCAAAAACAGCCACAGCCGACGATGTGCGCTCCGCCTTCCGCTGCTTGATCCAGCAGCACCATCCCGACCACGGCGGCGATCCCCAGGTGGCCGAGCGCCTGCAGACGATGAAGGATTCAATTCTGGCACTGATGCCCTCCTGATGACCTGAAGCGATGCGAGACCTCCTCAGCGACACCGAAGCCGCCAAGATTCTCGGCAAACGCCGCACCCAGCTGTATCGGATTGTGGATCTGTTCGATGCGAATGCAGACGACGAATGGGAGCTGGAAGAAGGGGAGCACTTTGAATTTGCGGGCTCTGCGGTGCCTGGCAGTCAGGGACTTCGGCCACGCCGCTTCACCGAAGAGGGTGTGGAGGCGCTGGCGCGTTACATCGAAACCCATGAACAGCCGAATCTGCTCAACCTGGTACGCGAGCGACTATTTCAGGCCAAGAAAAAGCGCAAGCAACTGCTGGTGAGCCGGCGCATCACCCAGGAATTTGTCGACGCTGGTGGCACCGTGGAGATTCGCGGTGCGCTGGCGTTTGTGACGCGTAAGAGCACAGTGGCCATCCTTCAGACCAATTACAAGGGACTCGCGAACTCCTGGGAGCGGCTGCGTCAAGCCGGCATGGCGGAGGGTGAAGAGGCGCTGGAAATTGGCAAAGACTTCCTCGAAAGCGAAGCACGCCAACTGCTGCTCAGCCAGCGGGGCATCGCCGCGGTGGCGCGCGACATGCGGGTGAACAGCAAGATCACCCAGGCACGGCGGGCCTGGATTGAAGCTGTCGGCGAGGTGGTGGAAACCTGTTTTCAGGCCGAGATCCGCTATCTCACCGACGGTGCTGAGCGGGCCGTGAAACGTGCCAAGGCTGCAGCCGGCCACCGTTGTGAGGTGAGCGGCAAGAAATCAAGCCGGCAAAACCGGATCGAGCTGGCAGGCCACCACCTGTTTGATCGCACCAGCCGCCCCGACCTGAGCGACCTGGCCGACAATGTGCTGGTGATTCTGCCCGAGCTGCATCGTGACTTTCACAGCTGGCAACCGGGCCCGTGCTGCCCTGCCGACTTTCTGCGCTTCTTGAGCGCGGCCCGCGGTGATCTCTTTGACCCCGCCAACGCACGCTCCATGGCTCGGCTGCACAATCTCACCCGACGGCTGAATCGCCTCCAACAGGAGCGTGAAGGGCAGAAGTTGCGATATCACAAGTGCTAGAGAGTGAGCTATTTTGACTGCGCAGATCTTGGCTAAAGAAAATAGCTGGTTTGGCTAATCTTTCGGTGCCTTGTCATGATCAGGTCTGAGGCGGCGAACCAATCGCTGAATGTATGAGACGTTGGGATTCGTTCTGGCGAGGGCATGGGGAAGATCCAGCCGGCCGTCGCCATTGGCTTCCCCACCGCCGCTCACAAAAAAGCCCGGGGTTAGCCCGGGCCCTTTCACGTGCGGTGCTGAACACCGAAACGCTCACACAGAAGCGGCAGCACCAGCCTTCTGCTGCTCCAGCACCTGCTCCAGGCCCTCGAGATCCTTGTCGGTGATCTTGGTCTGCATGGGGCAGTGCTTGGGACCGCACATCGAGCAGAACTCGGCCTGCTTGTAGATGTCGGCGGGCAGGGTTTCGTCGTGATACTCCTTGGCGCGCTCGGGATCGAGCGACAGCTCGAACTGCTTGTTCCAGTCGAAGGCGTAGCGGGCGCGGCTGAGCTCGTCGTCGCGGTCGCGGGCCCCCGGGCGGTGGCGGGCGATGTCGGCGGCGTGGGCGGCGATCTTGTAGGCGATCAGGCCGTTGCGCACGTCCTCGGGGTTGGGCAGGCCGAGGTGTTCCTTGGGCGTCACGTAGCAGAGCATCGCCGTGCCGTACCAACCCGCCATCGCCGCGCCAATGGCGCTGGTGATGTGGTCGTAGCCGGGGGCGATGTCGG
>CAYFMB010000259.1:0-2878 GCA_964344095.1 uncultured Klebsiella sp. | reverse complement strand
CCGCCGGCCGCGTCGCCATTGCCAATGCCCCCGGCACCGGCGTCGCCGACGACAAGCTGATCTACGCCTACGTGCCGGAGATGATCCGCTACTACCTCGATCAGGAACCGATCATCGAGAACGTACCCACTTATCTGTGCTCGCGGCCCGCTGATCAGGCTTATGTGCTGGAGCACCTAGAGGAGCTGGTGGTCAAGGCCGTGGCCGAAGCCGGTGGTTACGGCATGCTGATCGGACCGCATGCCAGCGCCGCTGAGATCGCCGAATTCGCGGAGAAGATCCGCGCCAATCCGCGCAATTACATCGCCCAGCCAACGCTTGAGCTATCGACCGTGCCATCGCTGAGCGAGGGCGAGCTGTACCCCTGCCACGTCGACCTGCGCCCTTACGTGCTGCGTGGCAAGGGCGCCTGGGTGAGCCCCGGCGGCCTCACCCGCGTGGCGCTGCGCCGCGGTTCGCTGGTGGTCAACTCCTCACAGGGAGGCGGCTGCAAGGACACCTGGATCGTTGATGAAACCCCCACAGCGGAGGTGGCGCCATGCTGAGCCGCGTTGCCGATTCGCTCTACTGGATCAACCGCTATGTCGAACGCGCCGAGAACCTCTCGCGCTTCGTCGAGGTCAGCGAGGCCATGGCACTCGACTGCCCTCCCGGCAGTGCCGAACCCTGGCTTCCTCTGATCGACGCCAGCGGCGATCGTGAATTGTTTGATCAGCTCTACCCAAGCGGCAACCCCGCCGCTGTGGTTCGCTTTCTGGTCAACGAACCCGACAATCCCAGCAGCATCGTCAACTGCATCGCCATCGCCCGCGAGAACGCACGCCAGATCCGCGAGGTGATCACCACAGAAATGTGGGAGCAGATCAATGGCATGTACTGGACCCTCCAGGACGACAACGAAAACTTCTGGCAACTCCCGCCGCAGGAGCAGTTGCGTGAGATCCGCCGCGCCTGCCAGCTCTTCTATGGCATCACCGACGCCACCTTGAGCCGCGACCTGTCGTGGCAGTTCAGCCGCGTGGGCCGTTTGATCGAGCGCGCCGACAAGACCACGCGCATCCTCGACGTCAAATACTTCCTGCTGCTGCCCTCCCCCGACGAGGTGGGTGGGGTGCTCGATGAACTGCAGTGGATCTCGCTGCTACGCAGCGCCGGCGCCTACCAGATGTTCCGCCAGTCACGCCAACAGGTGATCGAACCCAAGGCCGTCGCTGCCTTTCTGCTGCTCGATCCGATCTTCCCCCGCTCGGTGCGCTACTGCCTCGAACGCATCAACGAAACCCTGGCGATCATTCGCGGCAGCGCCGTTCCCGGCGCGCCCGACGAGCTGGAGTGCCTCTCTGGTCTCACCCTGGCACGCTGGAGCTACACCGGTATCGATGCTCTGATTTCCGGCGGCCTGCACGAGTCCATCGATGCGCTGCAAAGCGACCTCAACCGGCTCCACGACCTGATTGAGGCGCGATACTTCGTGGCCAGCAGTGCCATCCCAGTCGAGACCTATCCGGCATGCGCGCTCGCGTAATTCACACCTTCGACTACCGCTACAGCGCCCCGGTGCTGCTGGGACCGCACCGCTTCTGCCTCAAGCCTCGCGGCCATGGCTTTCAGAACCTGATCAGCTTCAACCTGGAGATCAGCCCGGAGCCGTCACGGCTGTATCCGCTGCTCGCTGCCAGCGGCGATGAGATTCTGCGGGGCCGCTTCAGCGGCGAGAGCGATCACTTCACGGTGCGCGCCATCAGCGAGGTCGAAACCCTGAGCGCGCCGCTGCTGCAGGCCTGTCTCGAAGACAACGAGCCCCAGTTGCCGTATCCGGTGGGACGGCTCAATGGCGATCTGATGGGATCGCTGCAGGGCTGGCTGCCCAACGGCCAGCACGACCCCGCCGCCGTCGATGTCGCCCAGGAGGCGCTCATGGGCAGCGACCAGCGAGCGCTCATGTTTCTGCAGCAACTGGTGGAGATCATTCAGGACCGGGTCAAGTACACCCAACGGCACGTAGGACCCGCCTGGCCCGCCGGTCGCACGCTCAAGGAACGGGTGGGCTCCTGCCGCGACCTGGCCATGCTGATGGTCGAGGCCTGCCGCTGCGTCGGCCTGCCGGCGCGCTTTGTCAGCGGCTATCACCTCGTCGAACCCAAACCCGAGCGCTATGACCTGCACGCCTGGGCCGAGATCTACTTGCCCGGCGCAGGCTGGCGCGGCTTTGACCCCAGCGGCAAAGGCATCGTCGACGACCGCTACATCACCCTGGCCACCTCGTCGAAACCGGATCTGACCGCCGCCATCACCGGCAGCTTCTCAGGGCCTCCGGGGGTGAAGAGCACCTTTGAATGGTCCATCGAAGCCGAGGTGCTGGAAGCCTGCACCGCCTAACGCCGCTAGCTTGAAAGGGTCCACGCCTGCAGGCCTTGCCTCATTGCGCTGACGGCCATCTGGACGTGCTGGCCAGCCTGGAGCAGCTCAACGCGCAGGGGAGCGTTCACGGTCTGCTGTGCTGCCGGTTCAGGAACCAGCCGCGCCTTGCAGCGCTTTACGGCACAGCCGTGGCCGAACAACTGATCGCCGCCGGTCTGCAGCACCTGGCAGCACACGTACCCGACGACGCCGAGCTGATTCGCCTGGATCCATCAACCGTGGCGGTGATCGTTGCCGCTGCGCGCGATGCCGAAACCCTCGAGCAGCTCGCCCACCGCTGCGCCGCGAGCTGGACGGTGCAGACGAGCAGCGCACAGACGCCGCTGCTGTTGAGCCTGGCGATCGGCGCAGCCCTCGCCCGGCCAGCAACGGAGCAAGATCCCAGCCAGCTGCTGAGCCGCGCCCATCTGGCCTGCCAGATGGCCGAACAACACCCGGGCAGCCCAGTGGTGATGGC
>CAYFMB010000258.1:0-2885 GCA_964344095.1 uncultured Klebsiella sp. | reverse complement strand
GCCCAGGCCCATCACCAGGCCGCCGAGCACAAACCAGAGGATGTTGAGCAGCAGTGCCATCGCTGCAGATTGCCAGGGATCGCCCCATCCTGCTGATCGCCTTTAGCTCTTGCGCAGGTAGCCGGCTGCCGAGCTGAGGGCCAGCAGCAGCGACGGCCAGAACAGCCACCAGCCCAGGCTGTGCAGGCCGCTCACCAGCGCTGCCGCACCCCAGCTTGCAGGCCACAGCAGCAGCAGCAGGCTGGTGAACTGCAGCATGGTTTTGGCTTTGCCAGCGAGCGAAGCAGGACCACCCGTGCTTTCGGCGGCGCGCCAGCCGCTGATCAAGATTTCGCGGGCCAGCAGCAACCAGATGGCCCAGAGCGGCAGCCCGCCGCTGGCCCCCAGCCACAGCAACGGCGCACTCATCAGGATCTTGTCGGTCAAGGGGTCGAGCCTGGCCCCCCAGACCGAGCCACCGCCAGCGCGGCGCGCCAGCAGGCCATCGAGCCAGTCGCTCAACCCGCCGAGCAGCAGCAGCAGCCAGGCCAGGACGGCGTTGCCGCTGCTGAGGGTCACAATCAAGGGCAGTCCAACCGCGGCGCGGCCGAGGGTGAGGCCATCGGCCAGCTGACGCAGGCGCTTGGGGTTCATCGGGTCTCGGGCGGTTGCGGGCCCAGAATGCCTGCAGTTGATTCGCCCTGCCCGTGGTGCAGCAGCCCGTTTCTGCCGTGATGACCAGCCCAGTGCTGAGCGTCACGGACAGCTCGCCCCTGCAGGACGCGGTCCAGCTGATGAGCGACCACCACGTCAGCGGCCTGGCTGTGGTCAATGCCAACGGTGAGCTGGTGGGTGAACTCACCGAGCAGGACCTGATGGTGCGCGAGAGCGGTTTTGATGCCGGCCCTTACGTGATGCTGCTCGACGCGGTGATCTATCTGCGCAACCCCTTGAACTGGGACAAGGAGGTGCACCAGGTGCTGGGCAGCACCGTGGGCGAGGTGATGAGCACGTCGCCCCACAGCTGCAGCGCCGATCTGGGCCTGCCGGCGGCGGCCAAGCTGCTGCATGAGCGCAGCACCCAGCGCCTGTTTGTGCTCGACGCTCAGAAACAACCTGTTGGCGTGCTCACCCGTGGTGATGTGGTGCGCGCCCTGGCGGCTGCGGGTTGAGCTCACAGCGCTCAGGGTGTGAGCGGTGGCAGCACGGGGGGTGGTGGAGCGCCGGGTGTGGTGATCACCGTCACCGGGGTACTGCCGGCTTGGGCGTTGACCGGTACATCGGGTAGCGGTGGTGGTTGGCTGGGTTGATCGCTGCTCGCTGTGTCGGTCTGGGTAGGCAGCGGTGTCCCCTCGGGCAGCATCAGCGGCGGCGGCAGGTCCGGTGGCAGCTCCAGGGTTTCGCTGCCGCTCAGGGTCGCTTCAGGGTTGCTGGTCTCTTCAACCTGGCGCTGGCGCAGAGCCAGGGGATCAGCACTGATGGGCGGCTCCCGCAGCGGGGCCCCACGGCCAGCCAGCTTGGTGCTCGCGCCGGGTCTTGGAGCCCAGATCAATCTGGCGATGGGCTCAACGCCCTGCTCCATCAGCCGGTTGAAGCCGGCTAGGGCGCGGTCCACCAGTTGACCTCCCAGGGTCTGGCCGCAGCTGAGCGGATTGCCGCAGGGGCCTTCGGCTGCCTTGGCGCTCAGACCCGCCAGCAGCGAGCCCTGCAAGGGAATGCTGCGCTCGCTGAGCCGCAACATGTACGGCACGTGGACAAAGCTGGTGGCCCCGCCGCTGATCCAGTTGGCGTCGTCCTGGTTGAAGCCCTTGACCCCTGGAATGATGAAGCGGCTTTTGGAGGCGTGGTCGGGCATGTAGGCAGCCCGCAGCCCGCGGCGGCGCGCCAGGTCGCGGGTCTGCTCGAGGGTGAGCCCGTCTCGGCTCATCAGCACCTCGATGCGGCCATCGCGGCGCAGGCCGATGAGCATGCGGATCCGCGGCAGGAAATAGCGGATCTGCTGACCCATGCTGATGCTGTAGGCGCCCTTGTAACTCGGCGGCGGACTCTCCAGATCGTTGTAGACGCTGTGCAGCCCGCCGATGAAAGTGTCAAACCGCTGGGCCCGCTCGGGGGTGAGCTCGCCGTAGCCAAATTCGACGCTGCCGTCATGGCCGATGCCGATGAAGGCCCGTTGCCGGGCAGCGGTGCGGTTCCGCCCGCGCCAGATGCGATCGCCCAGCTTGAGATCGCCCAGGGGCACGGTGACCTCGCGGCCGTCATCGACGTGGCGCTCGTACATGGGGCCCGACACGAAGGCCAGGGCCGAGCGGTCGTTGAACGCCTGCTGCTCCTGATCCCAGCCTTCGAGCAGATCCACCCGCACCTTGCGCGGGTCAAAGTCGAGGGCGTAGGCCTCGTCGTCGCTGAGCTGGCGAAACGGCTGACCGTCATCCCGCACCAGCAGGTCATTGGCGCTGGGGCTGGTCTGCTCGGGCAGCGGCGGTGCGATTGCCACCAAAAAAGCAATAAAGCCCGCGGGTACGGCCACCGTCAGGCTGCGTTTGCGCCGCCACAGGGGGCGCTTTGCTTTCAGGCTGCTGTCAGTGGTTGGGTTGGATTGTGCCTGGGCTGATTCCACGCGACGACGGCCCCGTCGGCCACCAGCCACAAGCGTTCACCTTGGGCGTTGGGATGACCCCCCGTCAAGCGACCGAAGGCGGGCAGGGCCAGACGCTGGCTGCGTTCATCGAGGCTGAAGCAGGGCAACCGCAGCCGATCGTTGCCCCTGCCCACCAGCGCCACCGGGTGCAAATGGCCGCACAGGTTGAGCTGGCCGTCGCGGGGCTCGGGCTCGTGGCTGAGCCACCAGGGCCCTAGGGCCTGGCTGGGTTCCTGCACCAGTGAGGCGATCGGGGTGCCGCGGT
>CAYFMB010000257.1:0-2900 GCA_964344095.1 uncultured Klebsiella sp. | reverse complement strand
TTTTCGGCCTGGGCCTCGGTCTTGTTGGTGAAATGGATGCCGCCCAGCTTGGTGACTCCTTCCACCAGTGCCCGCACCTCAGCTCCGAAGTGGGCTTCCACCTCTTCGGGGGTGACAGCGGTGTCCTCCACCACGTCGTGCAGGAAACCGGCAGCGATCACCCCGGCGCTGGCACCGATGTCGCGCAACAAATCGGCCACCGCCACCGGATGCACGATGTAGGGCTCCCCGCTGGCGCGGTATTGCCCCTCATGCAGCTGGTAGGCAAAGTCAAAGGCCGACGCCAGCAGGGCCTCGGCATCGGTGGGGCAGCTCTCGCCCGCTCCGGGAGGCACATGCTCGATGCAACGCTGCAACCACTCGGGCAGCGCAATCGCGTAGACACCCGGGGCTGGCTGTTCGGAAAGCTCTGAAGCCGCAGTGAGGCCCTGGGACGTCGGGGGGGAGCCGTGGCTCACCACCTCGGCCGGCGCTGCCGTCTCCGGGACCGCCTTCAGCATCCGGACCTGCAAGTGCTTCCATCGTATGCAGCAGGACGCAGCATGGGTCCGTTGTGCGGGTCAGGCGATCACCATGGGCGCAGAACCGGTGCTGCAGCTGCGCGATCTGCTGGTTCGCTATCCGGGCGCCGCTGAGGCCACGCTCAACGGACTCGATCTGACCCTGGCAGCCGGTGAGCGCCTGGCCCTGGTGGGCCCCTCCGGCTGCGGCAAAAGCACTGTGGCGCGGGCGGTGCTGCAGCTGCTCCCCGCCGGCAGCGTCTGCCGCGGCACCTTGCGTCTGGCTGGTGCCGACCCCCGCCGGCTCACCCCGCCCGACCTGCAGCAGCTGCGCGGCACCGCGGTGGGTCTGGTGTTTCAGGACCCGATGACCCGCCTGAACCCGCTGATGACGATCGGCGAACACCTGGCCGATACCCTCTCAGCCCACCAGAGTCCTACGGGCCAAACAGCACGGCAGCAGCGGGCCGAAGCGCTGCTGGCCCGGGTCGGCATCGACCCAGCGCGCTACAGCAGCTATCCGCACGAATTCAGTGGGGGCATGCGCCAGCGGGTGGCGATCGCCCTGGCCATGGCCCTGAGCCCGCGTCTGGTGATCGCCGACGAACCCACAACGAGCCTCGATGTGGCGGTCGCCGCCCAGGTGATGGCCGAACTGACCGCGCTCTGCCGCGACAGTGGCAGCGCCTTGCTGTTGATCACCCACAACCTGGCCCTGGCAGGTCGATGGTGCGATCAGATCGCCGTACTTGAGGCGGGTCAGCTGGTGGAGCAGGCCCCGGCTAGGCAGGTGTTGCAGGCCCCGAGCTCGGCCCAGGCGCAGCGGCTGGTCGCTCGGGCCCGCTTGCTGGAAAACAGCCGCAGCAGCAGGCCCGAGGCCGCGCCGCGCCTGCTGGAGATCGACAGCCTGCGCTGCTGGCACCGACTGGGTGGGCCGCCCTGGCAGCCGCGCTGGCTCAAGGCGGTCGATGGGGTGAGCCTGCAGCTGCAGGCCGGTGAAACAGTGGGGCTGGTGGGCGCCTCGGGCTGCGGCAAGAGCACCCTCTGCCGGGCCCTGATGGGTCTGGCCCCGGTGCGGGGCGGCAGCGTTCGACTGGACGGTCACGATCTCCTCAACTGCGGCAATAGCCAACGGCAGCTGCGGCGTCGCATCCAGATGGTGTTTCAGGACCCGCTGGCCTGCCTCAACCCCCAGATGCGGGTTGAGGAAGCAGTAGCCGACCCGCTGCTGATCCACGGGCTGGCCAGGCCGGCAGCGGCCAGGCAGCAAGCGCGCACGCTGCTCGAGGCGGTGGGGCTCAGTCCGGCCGAGCGCTTTGCCGGGCGCCGGCCTCGTCAGCTCTCGGGCGGACAGCAACAACGGGTGGCGATCGCCCGCGCCCTAATCCTCGAACCGCGGGTGCTGCTTTGCGATGAGAGTGTCAGCATGCTCGACGCCGATGTTCAGGCCGACATTCTTGAGTTGCTGCGTGGGTTGCAGCAGCAACTGGGGCTGGGGCTGCTGTTTGTGACCCACGACCTGGCCGTGGCTAGCGGCTTTTGCCACCGCGTGATCGTCCTCGATGGGGGCCACATCGTCGAAGAGGGGCCTGGCGCTGCTCTGCTGGCCAACCCCCAGGCCGGGATCACACGGACCCTGGTCGAGGCCTGCCCACGCCTGCCCTGATCAGCCCAGCGTCCACCAGGAGGCTTTGAGGAAATAGTCCTCGTCTTCGTAGTCGACCATCGCTCCGCCATTGTGGTCGACGAAATCGCGGCTGACCACGTCAAAGCCGGCCTGGCGGGCCTGTTGGGCCACCGCATCGACGTCTGCAGCAGCGGTTGTGGCCATGGCCTCCTGCAGGGCGGGATCCTGGCGGATGGCGGCCATGAAGGCCTGCAGAGCTTGGGCAGACATCGGCTGGTGAACGAAAGGCAAGCTGCGGCGGAATCAGCCCACCGCTTCAGTCTGAGGCATCTGCAGGGTCACCCCGGCGCGGCGGCGCAACAGCTGCAGCAGCTTGTCAAACACTGGTGGCAAGGGTGCCTGAGCAACCAGCCGCTCGCCAGTGATCGGGTGATCAAGGCCCAGCTGCACAGCATGCAAGGCCTGACCCGGCAGGGCGAGGGGCAAATTGCGGCAGCGGGAATACACCGGATCGCCCACGATCGGATGATTCATGTGGGCGCAGTGCACCCGAATCTGATGGGTGCGGCCCGTGTCGAGTTTGAAGCGCAGCAGGGCGTAGTCGCCCAGCCGCTCGACCATGCGCCAGTGGGTGCAGGCGTGGCGGCCGCTGTCATCGGCAACAACCGCATACTTTTTGCGGTCGACCGGGTGGCGGCCGATGGCACCGATGATCGTGCCGTGGTCGGCCGCCGGCTGGTAGTGCACCACCGCCAGGTACTCGCGGCTGGCGA
>CAYFMB010000256.1:0-2903 GCA_964344095.1 uncultured Klebsiella sp. | reverse complement strand
TTGAGCCGGAAGCGAGGCGGCAACTTGAGATTGCGCAGCACAGCCGCCACGATTCGGGTTCTCTGATCCACTGCGTTTGGGTCCGAAGGTCGGGTTCGTCCACCCGAGCCTATTCAGTGGCCTCCTGGGGAGCTTCGCCGTCGCTGCTGAATCGCACCGTCAACAGATCCTCGCGGGTCAGTTGGCCGTCGGCATCGAGCAATTCCGGGTGGATGGTGAGGCGTCCGGTGCGGTCGTTGCCGATGTCGCCGTCTGGGGTGGGCTCGGTGCTGCTTCGGGGTGTGACCGCGCTGTAGCCCTGGGACATCACCCGGAAGGCCTGCCACAACAGGATCACGAAGCAGGCCCCATAGAGAACAGGGAACACCAGTCGCGACGCAGAAACCAGCGCTTCCATCATGGCCCGGGTCGGTTGCTTTGCTCGCCCACCGAGGCCATCATCCAGGCCCAGAGCGTGGTGCAAGCGGCCCCGAAGGTCAGAAAGGCCAGGAGCAGCGTGGATGTCGTCATTGCCAGGATGAACTGTTTACAAATCTTAGGGATGTTCGGCTAGCCGCTCACGGCCTGCTGGCGCGGACTGCTTAGCGTTCGGGTCTTGATCTGGTCCAAGTCATGGGAGCTGTGCTTAGCAACCCGCGTCTGAAGCTGCTCGCTGCTGTTGTTGTGGCCGCGGCGGCAGGGCTGGGGCCGATGACGGCAGTCCAGGCCCAGGTGCCCTCGCAGACCGGCAGCTCACTGACCGCCTCGGCTGCGGCCCATGGCCTGGGGCATCAGTCGTTTGTGGCGGCGGCGGTGCGTCGCGCCGGGCCATCGATCGTGACCATCGACACCGAGCGCACCGTGACGGTCCGTGGCGGCGCCATGGGCCTGCCCGCACCCCTGCTCAATGACCCGATGTTCCGGCAGTTCTTTGGGCTGCCGCAGTTCAATGTGCCTCCTTCGCAGCGGGTCGAGCGGGGCCAGGGCAGTGGCTTCATCTTTGATGCCAATGGGCTGATCCTGACCAATGCCCATGTGGTGGACAACAGTGACAAGGTCACGGTCGGTCTTCAGGATGGCCGCCGGCTCGAGGGCACGGTGGTGGGGCTCGATCCGGTCACGGACCTGGCTGTGGTGCGCCTGGTGGGAAGCGGTCCCTGGCCGTTGGCGCCCCTGGGCAACTCGGATGCCCTGCAGGTGGGTGACTGGGCGATCGCCGTTGGTAACCCCTTCGGTCTCGACAACACCGTCACGCTGGGCATCATCAGCAACATCAACCGCAATGCCAGCAAGCTCGGCATCACCGACAAACGTCTGGAGCTGATCCAGACCGATGCCGCCATTAATCCCGGCAACTCGGGCGGACCGTTGCTCAATGCCGACGGCGAGGTGGTCGGGATCAACACCCTGGTGCGTTCAGGCCCTGGCGCCGGCCTGGGTTTTGCCATCCCGATCAATCGGGCACGGGACATCGCCGGTCAGTTGGTGAGCAAGGGCCGGGCTACCCATCCGATGATCGGCATCGGTCTCGAACCGCTGCCGGGGACCGGGGTCAAGGTTGTCTCGGTGGCGCCGGGGGGGCCTGCGGCACGTGCGGGACTAAAGCCTGGTGATGTCATCGTCACGGCTGGAGGCCAAGCCATCAGCTCTGCCAACCAACTCGTCAACACCGTCGAGAAAACCGGTGTCGGCAATCCCCTGAATCTGGTGGTGAGCCGCAACGGCGGCACCCTGCAGCTGCAGGTGGTGCCGATTGACCTCGCGGCGCTGCGCCGCAGTTGACGTGGGGCCTGGGCCTGGCACTCAAGCCAGGCCGGTGGCCTCGGAACCAGAGCGCTGTGGCCCCCCGAGCTGCTGCCGCATCACCCATTGGGTGGCGGCTTTTTGGCTGTGCCACGCCTGCAGCAACTGCTTGGCCAGGGTTTGCAAGGCCAGGGGATCGTCCGTGGCCTCAATGGCCCGGTTCATCCGCTCCAGTTCAAACTGCTGATCCAGGCTGAGACTGAGGGGCTCGGTCATGGCGCTGATGGCGCGAATCAGGAACCCCGTCACGCTAAGAACTGTTGCGAGTTGTTGCGTAGCGATGGCGACGCTGCGTCCAGTCTGTGGGGATTCCCTGGCCGTGGGCGCCTGCTTGGGGCTCAGGAACGCTCCCGGAGTTGCTCCACACAATGGGTGACGCAGTCTCCGTCATCGAGCGAGCAGGTGGTGATGCACTCGAAATAGCTGTCCATGGCCTCCCAGGTCTGCCCCTGGGTCTCCTGCTCGCGGCCCGCGCTGAACGATCCCGGCAGGGGCTGGCTTCCGCTGACATAGGCCATGGCGCACATCACTGAAAGGTCATGAAGTCAGGCTATGCAGACATTTCGATTGACACCAGCAAAATGAGTCTCATTGCCTAAGTGGCTGTAAAGATTCGTGTGCTGACTGGCTCGTTCGCCCGTCGGGTCTTGCTGGCGTTCAGCGGCGGGCCTGCTTCTCGAGTTGTTTGGCCTTCTGCTTCTCGCGGTTGGCGGCCCGTTTGGTGGCGCGGGCCTGCTCCTGGGCCGCGGCGCGGGCGGCCTCAGCCTCTTCCTCTTTTTTCTGCAGGTAGTAGGCGTAATCGCCGCGGTAGCGCACCAGTTCGCCGTCTCGGAGTTCGACGATGGTGTTGGCCACCCGCGAGATGAAATAGCGGTCGTGGCTCACCAGCAGGGCGGCGCCCTCGTACTCGATCAGGGCGTCCTCGAGCATCTGCTTGGCGGGGATGTCGAGGTGGTTGGTGGGCTCATCGAGCACCAGCAGATTGCAGGGACGCACGAGCATCAGGGCCAGGGCCAGACGCGCCTTCTCCCCCCCAGAGAGATGGCCGACATCCTTGAATACAGCGTCGTTGCTGAAGCCGAGGCTGCCCAGCAGCGAGCGCACCTGGGTCTGGGTCCAGT
>CAYFMB010000255.1:0-2908 GCA_964344095.1 uncultured Klebsiella sp. | reverse complement strand
CAACCAGGAAGTTGCGCACCTCATTGCGGCTGTAATTGAAGATCAGCGTGCCCCATTCCTTGTGCTCGCCAATGCGCGGATCGGCGTGTTCGTACAGATGGGCGCCATCAAAAAAGGCCAGGCCATGGGCATCCTTGGGGAAGTGGCCGGGCACCCAGTCGAGAATCACGCCGATCCCTTCGGCATGGCAGCGGTCAACGAAGGCCCTGAACTCGTCTGGGGTGCCGTAGCGGCTCGTGGGTGCGTACCAGCCGGTCACCTGATAACCCCAGGACCCGTCAAAGGGGTGCTCCGAGATCGGCAGCAGCTCGATATGGGTGAAGCCGCGAGCCTTGACGTAAGGAATCAGCTTGTCGGCCAGCTCGGGGTAGGTGAGCAGGCGGGCGCCAGGTTTGAGATCAGCCACCGGCACGGGAGAGCGGGCGCTGCCATCGGGCTCGATGAAGGGCTGCTCAGCGCTGGCGTGGAGCCAGCTGCCCAGGTGCATCTCGTAGACGGCGATCGGTTGCTCCAGCGGGTTGCGGCTGTCGCGCTCCGCCATCCAGTCGCGATCGCTCCAGGGATAGCGGCCCTGATCCATGGGCTCGATGATCGAACCGTTGTTGGGTCTGACCTCATGGCGGAAGCCATAGGGATCAGCCTTCTGGTAGCAGTGGCCCTGCTGGGTACGGATCTCGTACTTGTAGACCTCGCCGGCGCTGATCCCGGGGATGAACAGCTCCCAGCAGCCGCCCAGGCGGCTCTGCATCGGGTGCAGGCGTCCATCCCAGTTGTTGAAATTGCCCAGTAGGGCAACGCTGCGGGCATTGGGAGCCCAGAGGCAGAACATGACGCCCGCAACACCGTCCTGCTCGGTGAGGTGGGCGCCCATGCGCCGCCAGATGTGGTGATGGTTGCCCTCGGCAAACAGCAAGCGATCGAGCTCGCCCATCCACTCGCCGCGGAAGGACCAGGGGTCGTGCTGGGTGTGTTCGATGCCGGCGCGCCGCACGCGCAGCTGGTAGGAGCTGCCGGGATCGTGATCCAGCCGTGCTTCAAACACCCAGGGGTGATTGGGGGTGTCCATGGCCAGACTCTGGCCAGCGTGGAGCAGCTCAACCCGCTCGGCCTCGGGCAACCAGGCACGCACGACCCAACCGCCACCTTCGAGGGGCTGGGAGCCCAGCACCGCGAAGGGATGATCATGACGACACTCGGCCAGGCGGTGGGCGTCCTCAACCATCCAGTCGAGGCTCAGCGTGGCCATGGCACCAGGGCAATTGAGCGGGGAGCTTAAGCCGATTTGAGCAGGCGAGGCGCTTCGTTCAGCGAACCGAGGCGTTGGCCTCGACGGCCTGGGGGAAATCGAGGCCGATGATCTGGTTGTCCTTATTGAAAATCAGGAACAGATTGTCGCTGAGGCGGTTGAACTTCATGTTGACCAAAACAAGATGCATCTCTGCCGTTGATTCAGCCTCAATCGCACGACCAAGGGAGACGAAATTACCGGTCACACGTTGGAGCTCAAGCCACTTGCTCTGCAACACAGCCGGGCTGATTTCAGCCTGAAAGTCAGGCGCCAAGAAGCTCTGAGCCGAGATGAAATGGCCGCTGCTCAAGGCACGCACAAAATCGAGCGCAACAATGCTGGTGCGATCGTCGGCCCGATCGATGTAATAGCGCTGAATCCGTCCCTGAGGAGTCAGAACAAGGAACAACACGCGATTGCCCAGCTTGGTGCGCAGCTCGGCCTCGACGATGCTGCCATGCAGGCCACTGTTGACACTCAGCAGCGAGTAACCCAGCACCTTGGGCTGCGAGCGCATGGTCGCAGCAATCATTGCCGGACTGGTAACCGCCTGCATGTCGGGGGCGAACTGCTCAAAACGCGCCTGGGCATTGCCGGTCTTGATCGCCTCAAGAATGCGGATCGCCGCCTGGCGCGCCTGATCCACGCTGAGGGCCGAGCTCGCCGGGGCTGCAGCGAGCGACGTCTGCGCCAGAGCGGGCAATCCCGCCGGCAGCGCTCCCGTCAGGGCCGTCACCAGCAAAGCGCAGAGGGCAGGGCGCGGCAGACGCGGCATCGCAAATCCAAAGGGTGGCGCTCAGTTTGCCCCAAACACTGGATGGATGCAGAGGCTGGCGGCATCCAGGGTCAGCGTCACGCTGATCACCCGGTGCTGCGGTCCGACCCCGCCCCGGCCATGGTCGCCCGTTCCTGGGTTGACCGTGATCTGGGGCCAGGCCGCCAGGGCGATCGCCAGGCGCAGGCGGTCACCGGGCTCCAGAGTGGCGACGATCGCTTGGAGGAGCACCTGACGTGGCTGATCCAACCGGCATCCAGGCCCCAGGCAGCGCAACACTCCCGTGCTGAGCTGGTCCACGGCACCATCGGCACGCTCACGCGACAGGGCAACACACAGGTCAAATCCGTCCTGATCCGCACGGGCGACCAGCGTGAGGCAGGGCCGGCCGCACAGCATCAGCGACTGGTCGAGGACGGCGCTGCTGAAACAGGCCACGTCACGCCGTTGGTCCAGGTCGGCGCGATCGATCGGTCCGGCATCGAGGCCGAGGTGGCCGCCGCGGCCAGCCATGGGACGCCAGGGGTCATGGACCACGATCACGGTCCCCCGAGCGGGTCCCTCGCGATCGAGCACACCGTCACCACCCGCCGCGGTTGCCAGGCCATCACTGCACAGCCACCACGGCGGCGTGCAGCTGGGCAGCTTGGCCGTGGGCAGCCACTGCTGCGTGACGAGGTCTTGCAGCAACTGAACTGGAACCGCCGCGGGCTGGTTCTTGAGGTGGTGGTTGAAGAACGCCAGCTGCAGGCGGTCCACCCCCCCGCGCCAGTGCAGATGGGTCCAGGCTCCGATGCGCAGCCATGGTGTGGCTCCGGCATCGACGACCCGGCGCAGCAGATCCA
>CAYFMB010000254.1:0-2953 GCA_964344095.1 uncultured Klebsiella sp. | reverse complement strand
AGGTGGCGCCAGATCTTGGCAGGGTTGAGGTCACCGTCGAGATACTTGAAGATCGGCAGCGGGTTGAGGAACTGATGCTCCGCTTGGTAGATGAGGTTGATGCTGTAAGCATCCAGCACTTCTCCATAGCTCTCCAACACGCCAACCACTTCGAGCAGATGGTCAGGGGTGTCAGCCAACAAGGTTTGCCCCGTGAGAAGCCGTTGCTGCAGTGCATCGATCCCCAATGAGGGATCGGCATGCACCAGTTCAGCGGGGATGACAGGCATCTCAGCTCACTCCGGGGATCAGGGCCTGCATGCTGGCGGCAAGGGTGGCCATCGCCGTGGTGGCAACCTCGCTGAGGTGACCCAGGCTGGCGGGCACCAAGCCCAGCACGATGACGGCTCCGGCCAGGGCGATGGCCGGGATCGTTTCGCGCGGGGCCACCGGTGCCAGGCGCACATCCAGCCGACCGTCAATTTGGCTGTCACCGGTCGGTGGTGTAATCGCCAACCGCCCAAAAAAGGCGCGGTTCACCAGCAGCAAGAAATAAACCGCCGTCAGGCCCGAGCCGACCATCGACAGCAACGTGGCCAGGGGGAAGACGCCAATGCTGCCGCGGAACACCAGAAACTCGGAGATAAAGCCCGCCATACCGGGAAGACCAGCGCTGGCCATGACCGCCACGATCATCAGCGAGCCAGTGAGGGGGAGCCCCTTCTCAGGGTTCAGGAGACCATGCAACACCTGAAGATCACGGGTGCCGGTCTTGCGATAGACGATTCCGACCAACAGAAACAGCAGGGCCGAGATGAGGCCATGGCTCACCATTTGGAACACAGCACCGAGCAGAGCAACAGGCGTGTTGGCCGCTGCCGCCAGCAGCACATAACCCATGTGGCCCACTGAGCTGAACGCCACCATGCGCTTCATGTCGGTCTGGGCAATAGCCGCCAGGGAGCCGTAGAGCACCGAGATGGCGGCCCAGATGGCCAGACCAGGTGCCAGACGCGCCCAGGCCTCGGGAAACAGCTGCAGGCCAAAGCGCAGCAGGCCATAGGTGCCCAGCTTGAGCAGCACACCCGCTAGCAACACCGACACCGGCGTCGAGGCCTGGGTATGGGCATCGGGCAACCAGTTGTGCAACGGCACCAGTGGAATCTTGATGCCGAAACCGATGAGCAGAGCCCCGAGCAGCAGCAGCTGGCCTCCGATGGCCAGGCGATCACTGAGCACCGGCGTGAGGCTGAAATCAACCGAACCGGTCAAGAGCGCCAGGCCCAGGAAAGCCCCCAGGATCAGCATGCCGGAGATGGCCGTGAAGATCAGAAATTTGGTGGCTGCGTAAGCCCTGTTGGTGCCGCCCCAGACCGAGATCAGCAACCACAGAGGGATCAGCTCGAGCTCATAAAAAAGGAAGAACAGCAGCAGGTTCTCGGCGAGAAACGCCCCGTTCACCGCGCCGCTGATCAGCAGCAGCATGGCGAAATAGATGCGTGGCCGCTTGTCGATGTCGCGCGTGATCACGGCTGACACCAAGGTCAGCGCAGCGTTGATCAGCACCAGAGGCAACGAAAGGCCGTCAACCCCGAGGGCATAGTCAAGGCCAATGCCAGGCACCCAACGATGCAGCTCCTGCAACTGCATGCCAGCTGCAGCAGGATCAAAGAGGACTGTGACGACCAGGCTCAGAACCAATTGAGCCGCGAGAATCACAATGGTGACCAGGCGTAACCGCTGAGGGCTGGCGCCGGTTGGCCAGAGCAGAACCGTCAGGGATCCCAGAAAGGGAATCAACAGCAGACCGGAGAGCAACATCAGCCCAGCCCCTCCCGGAACCACTGCAAGCCCGCCAACAGCAGCAGGATCGCCACCAACACCGTGAGTAGGTAACTCTGCAACTGTCCGCTCACGGTCAACTTGAGTCCTTCAGCCGTCGACAACGACAGCCGACCGATGCCGTCGACCAAGCCCTTGACCAAGGTGCGGTCGATCCAGAGCACGAAGCGGGCGACTGCCGCCACGGGTCTCACAATGATGACCTTGTAAATCTCAGGGGTGTAAAAGTCGTAGGCGAGCAGGTCCTGCAGCACCCGCACCACCGGATAGCGGGAGCGAGACCAAAACTGTTGCTGTGGCAACAAGGCTCCCAGCAGCACACCAGCAAGACCGCTGGCAACAACCATCAGTCCGACCGAGGCAGGGAAGGCGGTGATGCCTGGAACCGGATCGATGCGTTGCATGATCAGGGGCAGCAGCAGCACCAGCACCGTCAGGCTGACCATGGGCAGAGCCATGAGCCAGTTGCACTCGGGTGTGCGGCGTGTCTTGGGCAAGGGAGCGCCGGCAAACACCGAACGCAGCACGCGAATCACATTGGCGCTGGTCAGCACGTTGGTCAGCAGGAAGACCGCAGCCAGCAGTGGGGCAGTGGGCAGCAAGGTGTTGAGCATCAGTCCAAAGCACCAGAACCCACCAAGCGGCAACAAAGCGGTAACGCCAGCCCCACCCACCACAAAGGCCATCAGGGTGGCCGGCATGCGGGAGCCGATGCCCCCCAACTCGGTCAGGTCTTGACAGTTGGTGGTGGCAATGATGCTGCCCACACCCATGAACTGGAGTGCCCGGGCCAAACCATGGGCAAACAGCAGCAGCAGGGCAATGCCAGGCTTCTGCAGACCAATGGCAATGAACACCAGGCCCAAATAGGCGGTGGTGCCGTAGCTGAAGGAGCGCTTGAGATCGACCTGGGCCAGTGCCACGAGCGAACCACCGATGGCACTGATCGAACCAACCGCGAGCAGGACCTGAGTCGCCAGAGGTGAAAGCGGCGCCACGACCGGCATCAGCTTGAGCAACACGATGGCGCCGCAGGTGACAACCACCGAATTGCGCAGAATCGATGCAGGGTTGGGGCCCTCCATGGCCTCATCGAGCCACAGGTGCATGGGGAACTGAGCGCACTTGCCCA
>CAYFMB010000253.1:1640-2970 GCA_964344095.1 uncultured Klebsiella sp. | reverse complement strand
AGCTGATCCACCTGCAGGCGCTTGATCTGGCCCAGGCGGCTGGCCAGCAGGACCGCGCCGCTGGCGCCCACATCGGCAGCACCAACAATGGCCTCACCCGGCAGCAGGCGCATCAGCATCGGTCCCTGGGCATTGCGCCCCATGAGTGGCAGGTTGCTGTCGTTGACGACCAGGCGCAGCATGCGGGCTGTCGAGCTGGCGATCACCACCTCAGCACCCTCGCGGCAGACCACCACCCGTTGCAGCTGCACGCCTTCCTTGAGCTTGAGCACACTGGCCGCTCGGCCCGAGAGCTCCTGGAATTCATCGAGAGGGAGACGTTTGAAGCGGCCGTCGCTGCTCAGCAAGCCCAGGCTGACGCCGTCGCCGGTGGGCAGGGGCACCACCTGCACCACCGGATCGCCACTGATGCCATCGGGCAAGAACCGCTCCAGCGTGCCCGGTTGCTGACCTGCAAATTCCCAGCGCAGCAGCGCCACCCGCCCGCTGGCGGTGAACGCCAGCAGCGCCGGCTGGTTGCTGGTGGCCAGGATCAGACGCGCCGGGGAGGACTGATCTCCCAGGGGGGCCGCCTCGTCAAGACGCAGGCGTCCCAGCATCTGCGGGGTGACGATTTTGACGCTGCCATCGGCCTGAATCAACAGGCGGCTGTCGCTGTTCAGGGCGGCAAAGGCCTGCTGACGCTGCAATTCGGCATTGGGGCGCACCGCCGCGGTGCGTTGGGCTACGAGTTCATCGCCGCCTTCGATCAGGCGGGTGCGGCGGGGGGTGGCGTAGCGCTTCTTGAGCGCTTTGAGCTCATCGACCAGGGCCCCCAACAGGGCGCTGCGATCGTCGAGCAGGTGCCGTAGCCGTGTGCGCTCCTGGCGCAGCTCCTCGCCCTCCTGGCGCAGCCCCTCCTGCTCCAGGCCGGTGAGGCGGCGCAGCGGCATGGCCAGAACAGCATCGGCCTGGCGCTCGCTCAGATCGAGGTGAACCTGCAGGCTGGCGCGGGCACTGGCGGCATCGCGCGCCTCCTGGATCATCTGAATCACGCGCTGAAGGTCGGCTAGGGCCTTGATCAGGCCTTCGACCACCTCGAGCCGGTCTTCGCACTTTTTCAGGGCGTGACGCGTGCGCCGGATCAGCGTCAGCTCGCGGTATTCGAGAAATTCCTGCAGCAGCTGGCGCAGGCTCAGTTGCACCGGCTGGCCGTTGACCAGCGCCAGCAAGATGGCACCGAAGTTGCTCTGTAGGGCTGTGCGCCGTTGCAGGTCGGCCAGCACGGTGTCGGCATTGGCGTCGCGGCGCAGTTCCACCACCACCCGCATGCCTTCGCGATCGCTCTCAT
>CAYFMB010000253.1:0-1630 GCA_964344095.1 uncultured Klebsiella sp. | reverse complement strand
GCTCGGTGATCACCACGGCGCTGCGGCGGTGGCGGCCCTTGCCGGGTTGCACTTCTTCGATGTGGGCCACACCTCGCATTGGGATGCTGCCCCGGCCGGTCAGGTAGGTGTCGCGCACGCCGCTGCCGATCAGCACCTCACCGCCGGTGGGAAAGTCGGGCCCAGGCACCAGCTCGAGCAGCTTCTCGTCGCTGAGGTCGGGTTTGCGCACCAGGGCGATCAGCGCGTCGACCACCTCACCAAGGTTGTGAGGCGGAATGCTGGTCGCCATGCCCACCGCAATGCCGGTGCAGCCGTTGAGGATCAGAAACGGCAGCTGGGCCGGCAGCACCGTTGGCTCCTGCTGGGAGCCGTCGAAGTTGGGTGCAAAGTCGACGGTGTCGTCGCCGATCTCATCGAGAAGGGCTTCGTTGGCGATCGGTGCAAGCCGCGTCTCGGTGTATCGCATCGCGGCCGGCGGGTCGTCGTCGACCGAGCCGAAGTTGCCATGGCCGTCCAGTAGGGGGTTGCGGCTGGCAAAGGTCTGAACCAGCCGCACCAGGGCGTCGTAGACCGCCTGGTCGCCATGGGGGTGGTACTTGCCCAGCACGTCGCCGACGACGCGGGCACACTTGCGGTAAGGCCGATCCGGGGTTAGCCCCAGCTCGTGCATGGCGTAGAGAATGCGCCGTTGCACCGGCTTGAGACCATCGCGCACATCGGGCAGGGCGCGCCCGACGATCACGCTCATGGCGTATTCGAGGTACGAACGCTGCATCTCGTGATGCAAGGCGATCGGCTGAATTCGCGGGTCTTCTGGGCGCTCCTCGGGCATCCTGGGCTGCGCTGTGAGGGCTGAAGGTGGCGCTCAGCCTACAGATCTTCCTCGGGATTTCCCTCGGGTGAGGCGTTGGCGTGGGCTCGCTCCACCGCGGCCTTGAGCTCCTGCAGGGCCAGCAGCCGTTGCGTGGCAGTCCGCAGCCGTGCCCCCCAGAGCTGATCCTTCTGGTAGCTCTCGAGCACGTAGTTGGGTTCACCGGCGAGGGCGCGACCGGCAAGCTCGATCGCTTCATTGCGGTGCCTGGCGCCTTCTGAGAACAGCCCGGCGGCCAGGGCCAGGGTCGGTTCAGCCGCATCGGGCTTGATCTGCAGGGCGCGCCTCCAGCGTGTGATCGCGGCCTGGCGATCGCCCAGCTCGAACAACATCAATCCCTGATTGTTGATCGCTTCCCAGAAGCCTTCTCGCAGTGAGGCAGCCCGTTCCCAGTCTTTGATTGCCTCGCGCGGGTTGCCCAGTAGCAGCTGGGCATTGCCCAGATCGAAATAGGCACCGGCGTTGCGGTTGTCAACCCGAAGGCCCTGCTGCAACAGGCCCACTGCTTCTTTCGGATTGCCGTTGCGCAGCGCCAGGGACCCCTGCGCAAACAGGATGCCTGCATTGCGTGGGTCCAGCTGTTTGGCCCGCGCCAGCGACAGAGCGGCGTTCTTGGTTTGGTTGCTGCGCAGTTGTGCTTCTGCCAGCAGCAGCCAACCACGAGGATCATCTGGCAACAGCTGCACCGTCAGGGCGGCCAGGCGTGCGGCATCGGCTGCCTGGCCCAGGCGCAACAGACGGCTGGCGGCTTGGGCGATGCCCAGACCGGCACCCTCA
>CAYFMB010000252.1:0-2991 GCA_964344095.1 uncultured Klebsiella sp. | reverse complement strand
GCGTGGAGGTGGCGGCCCTGCCCAAGGGCGCACGGGTGGAGATCGATTGCATCGCGGTGCTCGGCTGAGCGGCCCGGCGGCCCTCAGGGCTGGCGGATCACCCGAAAGGTGAGGTTGAGCCGTTCCGCCACCACCCGGGCGCGGGGCGGCAAGGCGTGCTGCCAGTGGTGCTGGGTGGGGGGATCCATCAGCAAGAGGTCGCCGTCCTCCAGCCGCACCGCGAAGGCGGGCTCCACGCCCTGGCGGTGGCGGAAGCGCAGATCACGGGCAACGCCGAGGCTGAGGGAGGCGATGGGGGCCCGATCGTCGAGTTCGGGTTCGTCGTCGGCATGCCAGCCCATGCGATCGGCGCCGTTGCGGTAGCGGTTGAGCAGCAGGCTGTTGAACCGCACGCCCAACTGCTCGTGCAGCAGCTCCCGCAGGGCACTGAGGTTGGGGGTCCAGGGGTGGATGGGGGATTGGTGGCCGCTGTAGCGGTAGGAGCAGCCGGGGTCGGCCACCCAGCAACAGAGGCGAGGGGTGGGGTGCTGGCGGCCATACACCCTCACCAGCGGCTGCTCCCAGGGCACCTCCCGCTCCAGGGCGTGGCGCAACTGCAGCGCATCGAGGCCTTGCTGCTGCACCCAGCCGGGGGCGTGGCGCAGGCTGAGCCCGCTGCGCTGAATGGGAATCAAGGGGTGCGCGGGGTGGGCCCCTGGGCCTGCTGCAGCTCGGGCGGGCCCACCGGCAACAGGCGGGTGGCCTGCTCCAGCAAGGGGGTGGGATCGAGGGCCATCATCCGATCCCCAAGGCGGCGGCGCAGCTCCGCATGCAGATGGGGCCCGGTGGCGCGGCCCGATTGGCCGAGGCGCCCCAACACCGACGCCGCCGGCAGGAAGTCGCCCGGCTGAACGGCGGCATCAAGCAGGTGCGCGTAGAGGGTCTGCCAGCCGCGGCCGTGGTCGAGCACCACGGTGAGGCCATAGCCATCGAGCACCTCCACCAGCACCACATGGCCGGGGAGCATGGCCAGCACCGGCGTGCCCTCAGGGGCCGCCAGATCCTGGCCGGCATGCATGCGCCAAGCCTTGCGGGCCTCGGAGTAGCGCCAGCCATAGAGGTCGACCTCCATGGCGGGCACCGCCAGCGGGTACACCAGGCGCAGGGGCTCACCGGGGCGCAGCGGCCAGGCTTGATCTGGCTTGAGCACCGCCGCCCGGGCCGAGGCCAGCACCACATCGGCCACGGGCGTTTCCGGGGGGATCAGCTCCGGCTTGGGGGGCAGGGCGGCAGCGGCGGCTCCGGCCGCCTGGCCCTGGGGCAGCTCCTGGGCCCGCAGCGCACCGGCCGGCAGGGCCAGCAGCAGGCCGAGCAACAGTGGCGAGCAACGGAAACGCAAGCGCAACGCCAGCGGGCGTGCCCGTTGTACCGGGATTCTCCAGCCAGGCCAGCCGGTGGCCTGCGGAACGGCCGGTAAGCTCCCTGCATACGGGGCGTGGCGCAGCTTGGTAGCGCGGGTGCTTTGGGAGCACTAGGTCGCAGGTTCGAATCCTGTCGCCCCGATTGGTTTCTCAGGGATTAGTCAAAAGGGACGCGCCCAAAACGAGCTATCCCAACCCCCTAACCCACTCCCCCTGCAGCCGGTGATCGGCGTGTGTAGCCGGGGGCACGCGGAGGACGACACCTTGCAACCTCCAGCACCCTTGCCGAAGTCTTCCCAACCCAGACCGAAGCTGTGAAGGCTGGTGGCAGTGCAGAGCGAGTAGGGATTCGATTCGCCGCCAGCTTTTCCCTTACAAGGTCACACGCAGCGTTGTCGTGAAAGCCTGCCGAAATCTTTTCAAGCGGCCAGCAAGATCTGCTTGGTCTCAAACCACCTCTGCAGAGATGAAGGACTTTGTTCTCACAGCCTCTATTGGGCTTGGTCTGATCGTCGGGACAGGAATTGCTGCCCATGCCGGGATCGACGGCGCAACGGGCAAAAATGCATGGCACAAGCCTGCACTCACAAGCCAGCAGAAATTGCAGATTTTCCCCAAGCTGCAGCAACTGCAACTTGATCACATCAAGTACAAAGAGCAACAGCTGCAAGCCTACGAACGCTGTATCTCGACAGCCGGCTCCTACGACAATCTACAAAAGTGCCGCAAGGACAGCCGGCAATCTGGTATCCTCGAGAAACAGAGCTTTATGTCCGCATTAAGGAGTCTCTACGGGGATTACGGCATCACCCTTCCAGAAAGACAAAGCCAAGGCTGAAATTAGATAAGCGCTCATAAAACGATTGACGCCTGTCCAGATCCGGGTCATGTTGCCCTGGACATCAGTGCTGAAAGATCCGGAGTACGCCTTGAACAAATCACCAGGCATGTCGTTCACTTCGGCGGCGGCAAAAGAAACTCTTTGAACTTATTGAAGATCGCCTCAAGCTCTGCACCGGCGCACATGTGTGGTTGATGGCTTCTCACCTCGAGCAGCATTTCATTACTGCTGCGGTCAAACCAGGCCACCATAACTGTGACCAATTTCTTGCATGGCGCTGAAGAACCTCGGCCAAAGCCGAAGTGTTGATGAGGCGAGGAGCAGTCGGCGTGAATGACGACACCCGTTTGGGCCGCTTGGCCTTGGTCGGCGCCAGAAAGGTTGCGTACTTCGAGTCGCTCTAATAGATCAAAAGCGCCATTCAAGCCATGCAGCTTCGCTCCATAGACGACGACTCAGGCCAGCCGATGACAGATCAAGAAGCATAAGCTCTTATGCGTTATCGACATAAAAGTCTGCGCATTATCGTCATTGCATGGCTAACCGCACAAAGCTATAATTGCGAGACATTAAGCGACGCAAGCGGGGCGTGGTTGTCGGGATTGAAGACTTGGCCCTTCTTGACGCGCTGATCTGGTTTGGCAGCGGCGAGAAAGCATCACAGAAAATGTCGGTGGCGCAAAGCACAATCAGCCGCGTCGCATCACGGGTTACCAGGGAATTTGGCCTTGAACTCGTGAAAGGGCAAGG
>CAYFMB010000251.1:0-3013 GCA_964344095.1 uncultured Klebsiella sp. | reverse complement strand
GCGAGCCCACCACCAGAAAGAAGGCGTCGGGCATGCGCCGGTGCAGCCACACGATGGAGGTGAGCCCGCAGAACACCTCTCGTTGGCCGCTCTCCTTGATCACCGCTGGCTGCGGGGCCTGCGCTGTGCTGGTCATGGCAGACCTGCTGCCAAAGGTCATCCCTCGCTAGCGCCTCTCGAGGGACAGCGGGACCCCTTGCGCACAACCTGCAACTGAAGTGATGGGCAAAGCATCACAAAACACAGCCTCAAGGACGAACGCTGGCTCCTTGGCACTGGCTGGCGCGCTCAGCGCTCAAGGGTTGCACCAGTTGCAGTGCGCGGGGTCGGCAGACACCACCCCATCGCGCCGCGGTTGTGTTTGGCGTTCGCCGCAGTGGGGGCACGCCCACAGCTCTTCGAGCGTCAGTTCGGTGGGTTCGCCGCACCAACGGCAGGGCAGGCCAGCACGTGTCTCGTGCAGGCCCCAGCCCGGCAGGCCGCAGTTGGGGCAGGGGGTGCGCAACCGCCGCACCAGGGCCACCCCCAGCCGCGCAATCGACGCCATGCGCTGCGGGTTGTGGTGCGCCCGCATGTCGGTGTCGAGCTGAATGCGGCTTGCCGGGTCGGCGCTGCGGCAGATCGCCACAGCCGTCTCGAGCTCGGCTGCTGTGTGCAGCCCTTTGAACAGCGGCTCCCCCGGGCTCCAGCTGGCGGGTCTGACAATCACCCCGTGACTGGGAAAGCCCACCTGGCGCAGCCAGCCCGAGAGATCGTCAAGGGGGCCAAAACGCTGCTGGCTGAAGTTGGTGCGCAGCTCCAGCCGTTGTTGCACCAGCTCTAGATCGCGTTCCAGATCGCGATAGAGCAGCAACTCCTGCCCCACGGCCAGCAGCGCCACAGCCGGATGGGGGCCAAAGCTGCCCTCGCTGGCCAGGCCGCAGCGCAGACCGGTCTGCTCAAGGCCCAGGCAGAGCTTGCGGCGGCACGTTTCCAGGGCATCGGCGGGGCGCTCGATCTCGCCGCTGAAGCTGCCCAGCTGATCGGTGTCGCAGGCGCAGACCTGCAGGCTCTGACCCAACCCCCAGCGGAACGGCCGGCGCAGCGCCCGTTCTTTGCCATGTTGGGTGGTGAGGCAGATCGGTTCAGTCATCGACGCCCAGCTGCGGGTCTGCGAGAAGCCCGCGCCGCCGCAGTTCCTGCTGGAAGCGCCGGCCCAACTGTGCTTCGGCGCTGTGGTGCTGGACCTGGGCCAGCACCACGGCCAGACGCACCAGCATCCAGCTGCCAGCGCAAAGGAGCAGCAGGGTCATCGCCAGTCGGGCATTCACCTGCAAGGCATAGAACAACCTTGAGACGAATTGGGGCATCAACGGGTGCCCGTCGCAGGGTTCGTAACTAGGGACTCGCTTCTCCCTTGCCACCCCTGATTTCGACTGCGGCGAGCTTATGCACCCCACGGTTCTGATGTTGTTCACTATCTCCAATCCCCAGTCACGTCAAGCCTTCTGCCGATTGATCAGGTGTACTGATCGACCAGATTGACTCTTCTGGTCGAATCCTGATCTGAATCGCACCCAAAGCGTTTCGTAACCCAGTAGCTTTCCGCGAACCTCGACGGGACCAACCCGCCACTCCATGTCTGCGCCACAGAAGCTCTCTCGCGGCAGCTGCGACGCCCTCGGCACCCATCTGCGCAATCTCGCCCGCATTCCTCTGCTCACCCATGAGGAGGAGATCACCCTCGGCCGCGCGGTTCAGACCCTGCGCAAGCTCGACGAGATCGCCGAAGAACTGACCATGCGCTCCGGTGGGGTGGCTCCCTCACTTGAGACCTGGGCAGCGGAAGCCGGACTCACCCCGCTGGAGCTGGTGCGCAGCCGGCGCCGCGGTCAGCGTGCCAAGCAGCGCATGGTCTCGGCCAACCTGCGCCTGGTGGTCACCATTGCCCGCAAGTACGCCGCTGTCCAGCTGGAGCTCGAAGACCTGATTCAGGAGGGCAACATCGGCCTGATCAAAGCCGTCGAGCGTTTTGATCCCACCCGTGGCTACAAGTTTTCGACTTATGCCTATTGGTGGATTCGCGAAGGCATCACCCGCGCGATCGCCGACAAGAGCCGCACCATTCGCCTCCCCGTGCACGTGGGTGAGGTGCTCAGCAAGCTGCGCCGTGCCCAGCAGGCCCTGTGTCAGCAGTTGGGCCGCACCCCAACCATTGAAGAGTTGGCTCTCGAGACCGGTCTCAAGCCACTTGACATTCAAGAAGTGTTGTTCAGGGCGCAGCAACCACTGAGCCTGGATGCGGGTCAGCAGCAGGAGGGAGACAACAGCCTGATGGACCGCATCCATTGCTCGGCGGTTCAACCTGAAGAGCGTCTGGTGGGACAGCTGTTCACGCAGGATCTGGAGCAGCTGTTGCATGAACTCCCTCCTCGGGAGGCAGAACTGCTGCGTCTCCGCTATGGCATCAGTGGCGGAGAACCACTCAATTTGAGTGCTGTGGCCCGCAGCATGGGTGTCACCCGCGACACAGCCCGCGGAATTGAGCGCCGTGCCCTGGCTGCTGTGCGCGATCTGTCGCACAAGGTTGTCGACTACATCAAGGAAGCCTGAGCAGCGCGAGACACGCGCTCCACAACTGCACGATTCGAGGGTGACGGCTGTGCTTTGCACGGTTGTTGCCCTTTTTGCCGTTTGCAGAGTCTGAAAAAAGCCCCAAGCAAACCTGGGGCTCCGTTTCCAGACCACCCATTTCTAGGCCTTTTGATCGTGCGATTGGTGTTCTTGGACAACCGAGGCTTGTGGTCTTGTTGACCAGTCATCACGCTCTGATCATCACAACTGATCACTGCGATTGTGTCCCCTGTCTCTGTAGCGCCCCAGCTTGGCTCAGGGGGCCTCTACGTTTCGCTGGCCTTTGAAGAATCGGTTTCAACGTCTAGCCGGTGGGCCGAAGACTGGAGGACAAGGTCTCCAGACCAAGGACCGCATCGAAACACACAACTCTGGTTTGACGACCATGTCTCTGATCATG
>CAYFMB010000250.1:0-3023 GCA_964344095.1 uncultured Klebsiella sp. | reverse complement strand
CCCTCGAGCAGCTGCCCCAGGGTGAGGTTCAGGTGCGGGTGCTGCTCTCCGCCCCCGGCGAGATCACCGAAACGGACGTCGACCTGGCTGCGGCATCGGGCGCGGTGATCGTCGGCTTCAACACCTCGATGGCGCCTGGTGCAAGGCGGGCCGCCGATGCCACCGGCGTGGATGTGCGCGACTACGACGTCATCTACAAGCTGCTGGAAGACATCCAGATGGCCATGGAAGGCCTGCTCGAACCCGAGCTGGTCGAGGAGAGCCTGGGCGAAGCCGAAGTGCGCGCCGTGTTCAGCATCGGCAAGAGCGCCGTTGCGGGCTGCTATGTCACCAACGGCAAACTGCAACGCAACTGCAAGGTGCGGGTCTGGCGCGGTAAGGAGAAGGTCCACGAAGGGGATCTGGATTCCCTGCGGCGCAACAAGGACGACGTCAAGGAGGTGGCCACCGGCTTCGAGTGCGGCATCGGCTGCGATCGCTTCAATGCCTGGCAAGAGGGTGATCGGGTCGAAGCCTTCAAGCTGGTCACCCAGCGCCGGACCCTCAGCACCTGATCACCACCGCGCCGGCCGCCGTGAACCCCCGCAGCGAACCTCTGCTCTGGGTGCAGCTGATCAGCATCGGGGCTGTGCCCCTTGAGCTGTTGCTGCTGCTGTTGTTGCTGGGGGGCAGTGACCCGGGCCCCCTGCCCCTGCTTGAACGGCTGCTGACCTGGAACCTCGGGGCACTGGCTCCGGCAGTCCTGCTGTGGCGACGCCCCGCTGATCTGCGCTCATTGCTGCTGATCAAATCAGCGCTGCCTCAGCCCAGCGCTTTGCAATGCACGCTGGCAGCTCGGCAGATCCAGCCGCTGCCACGCCTCGTGTTTGCCGCGGGGGTGCTGGCGCTGCTTCCCCTGCTCGGCTGGCTCGACGCCCATGCCGCACTGGCGAGTCACTTCAGTCCGCTGGCGGATGGTCCGCGGCTGACGGCGCTGCTGCTCGGCGCGGGGCTGTTGGCGCTGATGGTCTGGCAGTGGCAGCAGCTGGTGCAGGCCAGCTGGCTGCTGCTTAGAGGGACGGCAGATTTGGCTGCCGTCACCCCACTGACCCCTGAGCAGGTTGCCGCTTCACGCAGCAATCCAGGCCTAGCGCTGCTGCTGCTGCCAGCGCTGGAGCTGGAAGCAGCAGCGACCCAAACCGCAGCCGCCTCTCCCCAAGCGGCCAACGCTGCGACGGCAGGCCCCGTTGTGCATCAAGCACCAGGCGTTGACAGCCTCGATGAGTCCGACGATGGCGCACCAACGATTGGGCAAGCGCAGCCTGGCCTACCTGACGCTGATGTCAGCGATACTGCCGCTACCGAAGCAGTGGCAAGCGAGCCTGCCCGCAGCGACGCGACTGCATCGTCGCTGCTGACGGCCCAGCTCGAAACAAAGCCCATCGAGCTGGTTTCTGCTGAAGCTGAACCCAGTGAAGGTCAGCCAGGCGAACACGACGACCAGGTGAGCTCAGCCGAGGCGGTTGCGGTCGAACCAGAGCAGTCCGCCGAACAGGCCGAGCGCACCGACCTGGATCAACAGATCCGAGGAGAGGACCTCACCTCCGGCTGCTGAGCGCATGGCCATGGTGGCCAATCCAACGGCCGCCGAGGCTGCCAAAGCAAGCCAAAGGCCCCGTCTCAGCCCGCGCCAGGGGGTGCGGGCTTCCTGCAGGAGGCGGGCCTTGAGCTCGGGGTCCAATGACGTCGAATCCTTTGACACCTGAGCCGTTGCCGACAATGCCAAATGGTAAGTTCGTGTCTGCGCCGGTGTAGCTCAGCGGTAGAGCAACTGATTCGTAATCAGTAGGTCGCAGGTTCAAATCCAGTCACCGGCTTCTGCAACCCATCGTCTCCGTCTTCTGGGCGAACTCACTCGCCTCAGGAACGATGCAATCAACAGCGCGTTTGGCCTCCCCCAGCACCTGGAGCAGCAGCTGGGGGGTGTCTCTCAACAGGGTGATCCAGCTGGCCAGGTAGGAGGCGTGGTTGGCGAGATCACTACCAATTTCGAGACGATCGCCCAGCAACACAGACCCCAGCTCGGCTACCAGCTCTTCGCGGGCGTAGCTGGAGCTGCTCGGACCACCCGAGAGATCACGGCCGAGGCGGCTGGGGTGGCCTGTGCTGTGCAGCGCTTCATGGGCCCAGGTGGCGTAGTAGGCCGCAGCACTGTGAAAAGCACAGCGCGCCGGCAGCACAATGCGATCGGCAGCTGGCAGGTAACAGGCCTGATCGCTGCCATGCACCACGGGAACGGGCCAGCGCTGCAACACCGCCTCGGCGTCAGCCAGTCGCTGCGGTTCCGGCCTGCTGTGCGCCAGAGCCCTGGTTGCGCGGCGCTCCAGCAGCTGCGGCAGGGCATCACCGACCAGATCGGCCGCATTGAACAGTGCCACCGGTCGGTAACTCACCCAAGTGTCTGTGTCGTGAGACTCGGACTTCACCAGCGGCGCCGCGTGGGCAAGCTCTGTGGAGCGCTGAGCCGCGATTCCCAACGTCCCACGCTGATGCACCAGGGGCCGCAGCACGTGAACAGCTTTGCAGCCCTGGCGGGGCATGAGCCCAAGGGCACGCGCCTCGCCCCAGCCGCACCAGTAAGGCAGCCGGGATCCGCGCAAGTGCATGCCCAGGGTCAACAAGATCGGATTGGCGCCGTGGTAACGACGGCCTGAGCGCAGGTTGATGTGGTGACCGCCACGGGTCCCATCCCATGGCCGTCGCCAGGGACTGGTACCCGCCTCCAGCAGGCTGATCAATGAGGCAACGAGGGCCTCAGCGGTCTTGGTCGTGGACATGGATCGAGGAGACGCCGCAGCGACGCCGGTTATGTCCTCATTCAGTGCCACCGCTGTTTCGTGGGCTGCCCAACCGCCGTAACGCGGGCATCTCGCGCACGGCCTGATCGGCAAAACTGGCGACGACGCCACTTGCAGAAGCCAACGATTTCGAGGATCCCCAGCAAACTTGGCACCCAAGCCATCGGCATCAAGCAACACCCAGGG
>CAYFMB010000249.1:0-3040 GCA_964344095.1 uncultured Klebsiella sp. | reverse complement strand
GCCCAACCCCTGGTGGTGGCGGCCCTCAAGGGTCTTCTCTCCACCGCCCTGGGCGACAGCATCAACTATGTGAATGCCAGCCTTGAGGCCAAGGAGCGCGGCATTCATGTCCTCGAGGTCAAGGACGAATCGAGCCGTGACTTTGCCGGCGGCTCTTTGCAGCTGACCTGCCGCAATAGCGAAGGCAGCCACAGTGTGACCGGCGCCGTGTTTGCCGACGGCGAGCTGCGGGTGGTCACCATCGATGAGTTCCCGGTGAACGTGGCCCCGAGCCGCCACATGCTGTTTACCCGTCACCGCGACATGCCGGGGATCATCGGCCAGCTCGGTTCCCTGTTGGGCGAGCACAACGTCAACATCGCCTCGATGCAGGTGGGCCGGCGCATCGTCCGTGGCGACGCGGTCATGGTGCTCAGCATCGATGATCCGATTCCGGCCGACCTGCTGGCCTCGATCCATGCCATCAGCGGCATCCAGCAGGCCCATCCGGTGACCCTCTGATGAGCATGGGCTGGTGGCGGCTTGAAATGGCCGCCTTGCCGGAGCTGGAGGAGTCGCTGCTCTGGAAGCTGCCCCAGCTCGGCATTCAGCGCGTCGCGCTGCAGCATCGGCCCGAGGCGCCTGCAGAGCGCCAGCTGGTGGCCTGGCTGCCCGAGAGCGACTGGCCCGAAGCCGAGCGCGCCAGCCTGCCGGCGGCCCTAGCACCGCTGGCGGCCACGTTCGGTTTGCAACTGCCGTCCCTCCAGTGGCAGTTCCAGGCCGACGAAGACTGGAGCCTGAGCTGGAAGCAGCACTGGCAGCCCGATGCGGTGGGCGAGCGGCTGCTCATCCTCCCTGCTTGGCTTCCGTGCCCGAGCGAACACCGTGAGCGGCTGGTGATCCAGATGGATCCGGGCAGTGCCTTCGGTACCGGCAGTCATCCCACCACCCGGCTTTGCTTGGAGGGCCTTGAGCGCCTGGCTGCCGAACGTGGCGGCTCGCTCACGGGGTTGCGTGTGGCCGACTTGGGCTGCGGTAGCGGTGTGCTCGGGCTGGCCGCCCTAGGGCTCGGGGCCAAGGCTGTGGCAGCGGTCGACACCGACAGCCTGGCGGTGCAGGCCACGTCGGCCAACGCTGCACTCAACAACTGTGGCGACACCCTTGAGGTGGCGCTTGGGTCATCAACCGAGCTGCGGGGGCTGTTGCAGGGACGTCTGGCAGATCTGCTGCTGTGCAACATTCTGGCGCCGGTGATCGAGGCCCTCAGCCCCAGCTTTGGCACACTCCTTGCGGCTGATGGGGTGGGCCTGCTCAGCGGCTTGCTGGTGGACCAGTCCGCGCGCTTGCAGCAGGTTCTTGCCGCGCAGGGATGGCAGGCCGATCTGGTCGCTGAGCAGGCCCCTTGGGGGCTGCTGGTGTTACATAAGTCACGCTGATCGGTGATCAGCGTTTGATTGGGCTTCCGGGGTTGTGGCTCCAAAATCCGCGGGAACGGCCACCGGCGGATGTATGAATGTGCCGTCCTACAGGCCCTCCTACCGGGTGCCTGTGAGCCCCAATCCTTTTCATGGCTTCCTACAAGGTCACCCTCATCAGCGAGAGCGAAGGCCTCAACAAGACCATCGAGGTTCCTGACGACCAGTACATCCTCGATGCTGCTGAAGAGCAGGGCATCGACCTCCCCTACAGCTGCCGCGCTGGCGCCTGCTCGACCTGCGCCGGCAAGCTGACCGCCGGTACCGTCGACCAGAGCGATCAGAGCTTCCTCGACGACGACCAGATCGAAGCCGGTTTCGTGCTGACCTGCGTGGCTTACCCCACCAGCGACTGCACCATCAAGACCCACGCCGAAGAAGAGCTGTATTGATCGCTTCGGATCAACCTCTTGAGTTCCGCAAGGATTCACAGATCCGGCTGATCCCAGCGAATTGCGCTTCTGATCTGTCTCTGCCACCCTGCGGGGTGGCTTTTTGATGCCTGCGCTGGCGCCCCCATCGGTTCATCATCTGCTCGAACCCGGTAGTGAACACACCAGCCCCGGAGGCCAATACAGCTTTCGGGTGCTGGGGCCCTGCTGCCGCCTGTTCGACCGCGAGGAGCTGCCCTGGCCCTGCTGCCGTCTGGCCTGGCGCAGCAAAGAGCCCAGCTGGCGTCGCATCGGCCGTCGCTTCGTCGCCGACCTGGCGGCGCGTCGTTGCCCCACCTATGCGGTCGAATTGCTGCAGC
This sequence comes from uncultured Klebsiella sp., assembly GCA_964344095.1. Lineage (GTDB taxonomy): Bacteria > Cyanobacteriota > Cyanobacteriia > PCC-6307 > Cyanobiaceae > RGUW01. The sequence continues at coordinate 835 of CAYFMB010000249.1, read as the reverse complement.
CGGGATCGCGACCGACGTCCACCGTGATCACTTTGTTTGCGCAGCGCCTCTCGGGGGAGCTGCAGGAGTGGTGGTACAGCAAACAGCCGGCGTCCATGGAGGCTGGCAACAGTGCTCCGCCAGCTCATGCACCGTCTGGCCATCAAGCGCCAGATCAGAACGCCTAAGCCAGAGCAGTGCTGGTCTCGAGTGGTAGTTCCACCACAAAGCGCGTGCCACGGTTGGGTGCACTGCTCACACGGATCGTGCCCCCGTGGGCGCGGCAGACGCGGGCTGCGATCGCCAGTCCCATGCCCGAGCCCCCATCGGTGCGGTCGCTGCTGACCCTCCAGAAGCGGTCAAACACCCTGGGCAGCTGATCCTGCGCCAGTCCAGGACCGTTGTCCTGCACCTCCAGGCATGCCATGCGTCCGCGCCTGTGCAGCCTGACGTCGATGTGCCCGCCCACAGGGGTGTAGCGGTGCGCATTGTCGAGCAGATTGCGCACGAGCTGGCGCAGCAGACTGGCCTGGCCAGACATGGGCAGCTGGGGTTGAAGCTCTGCCGTCAGCTGTTGCTGGCGAAGGGCCATGGCATCGCCATAGAGACGGATCTGCTCCTGCACCAGCAGGCTCAGGTCAAGCGGCTCGCGGTGCTCGAGGCCCCCTTCCTCCTGACGGGCCAGGAGCAACAGGTCGTCGACCAGCCGTTGCATCTGGTCGGTGGCGCTGGCGATGGCTTCGAAGCGGCGGCGCTGCGTCTGGTCAGCGGCTGGGCAATCCAGCAAGCCCAGCTCCGCATTGGCCGCCATGGCGGCCAGGGGGCCGCGCAGCTCATGGGAGGCATCCAGTTCAAA
>CAYFMB010000248.1:195-3076 GCA_964344095.1 uncultured Klebsiella sp. | reverse complement strand
TGGACCTCAAGCTCAACACGGTCTGCCAGGAGGCCAGCTGCCCCAACATCGGCGAATGCTTTGCCGGCGGCACAGCCACGTTTTTGATCATGGGGCCGGGCTGCACCCGGGCCTGCCCCTACTGCGACATCGACTTTGACAAGAGCGTGCGGCCGCTGGACCCCAGCGAGCCGGAGCGCCTCGGTGAAGCCGTGAGCCGCCTAGGGCTCAGCCATGTGGTGATCACGGCAGTGAACCGCGATGATCTGGCCGATGGCGGCGCCAGCCAGTTTGTGGCCTGCATTGAACAGGTGCGCGCGCGCAGCCCGCAGACCACGATCGAGCTGCTGATCCCCGACTTTTGCGGCGACTGGGATGCCCTGGCGGCGGTGATGGCTGCCGCCCCGGACGTGCTCAACCACAACATTGAGACCGTGCCGCGGCTCTACAAACGGGCTCGGCCCCAGGCGATCTACCAGCGCAGCCTGGAGCTGCTGCAGCGGGTGCACGAGGGCTGGCCGCGTTGCTACACCAAATCAGGACTGATGGTGGGCCTGGGCGAAACCGACGCCGAGGTCGTCGAGGTGCTGGCCGATCTGCGCCGCCACCAGGTCGACATCGTCACCATTGGCCAGTACTTGTCGCCAGGCCCCAAGCACCTGCCGGTCGCTCGCTTTGTGACGCCCGAGCAGTTCGCTGGCTTCCGCCGCCACGGCGAGGCCGAGCTGGGCTTTCTGCAGGTGGTCAGCAGCCCGCTGACCCGCAGCAGCTACCACGCCGGTGAGGTGCAGCGGCTCATGCGGGAGTTTCCGCGCTAGGGCTGAACCGCCTGGAGGGCGAGGGTGCCCAGGTCGCCCAGATCGCCAGCCGCCGCAATCCATTCGTGCAGCTGCCAGTCGACCCATCCGGCGGCGATCAGCGGATCCTGCTGAATCAGCGCTAGGGCCTCGGCATGGCTGCCCGCCTGCAGGACCAGCAGGCCGCCTCCACCGGGCTGGCGCTGACCGTCGACCAAAAAGCCGCTGACCATGGCGATGCCAGCGGCCCGTTGAGATGTCACCCAGCTGCGATGGGCCTGCAGCAGGGCTGAGCGCTCTGGCCCAGGCAAGGCGCGAAACGCCGATGTGAAGGTCTCGCTCTTGATGAACCAGGCCACCACGGAGCCCGCTCAGACGGCAACGGCGGCCTTGTCGGCAAGGCCCATGTTGGCCTTCTCGCTGGGGGGAACCAGCAGCTTGAAGCGGGTCTTGGCGTTGGGCCAATCGGCCAGCAAGGCGGCTGCCTTGGCCGAGCCGGTGGCCTCGAGGTGGGCCTCGAGCAGCGGTTTGAGCACGGCCTCTTGCTCGGGGGTGGTGAGCGTCTCAATCGCCACGATCTCGGCGTTGACCCGCTCGGTCAGACCACCGCTTTCATCGAGGATGAAGGCGACCCCGCCGGTCATGCCGGCGGCCACGTTGCGGCCGGTGCTACCCAGCACAACCACCACGCCACCAGTCATGTACTCGCAGCAGTGGTCGCCAGCGCCCTCGACCACGGTGTGGCAACCGCTGTTGCGCACGGCGAAGCGCTCGCCGGCGCGGCCCAGGGCAAACAGCTCACCGCCGGTGGCCCCATAGAGGCAGGTGTTGCCGAGGATCACCTGGTCGCCGGGCTGTTGCACTGCAGCCGGGGGCACCACAGTGATGCGACCGCTGTTGATGCCCTTGCCGACGTAATCGTTGGCCTCGCCCACCAGACGCACATTCATGCCCTGCAGCACAAACGCACCAAAGCTCTGGCCGGCGGCACCCTTGAACGTCAGATCGAGCTGACCGCCAAAGCCGCGGTTGCCGTGGCGAGCGGCGATTTCACCGGCGATGCGGGCGCAGACGCTGCGGTCAGTGTTGATGATCTCGAGGCTGCGGGCCACACGGCCATGGCCATCAATGGCTGCCATGACCTCGAGATCGGCCAGCAGCTGGTCTTCCAGGATCGAGCCGTTGCCATGGGCCTGGGCGTCGTGCTGCAGCCAGCGGCGATCGGCGGCAGCGGCGATGGGCGAAATCAGGCAGCTCAGATCGAGAGCCTGGGTTTTGGCCAGGGCCACCTGGCGCGGCTGCAGCAATTCGCTGCGGCCGATCAGGTCCTCGAGCCTGGCCACACCCAGCACACTGAGCAGCTGGCGCACTTCTTCGGCCACATAGAGGAAAAAGTTGACGACGTGCTCGGGAGTGCCGGGGAAGCGCTTGCGCAGGGCTTCTTTTTGGGTGGCCACGCCCACCGGGCAATTGTTGGTGTGGCAAACGCGGGCCATGATGCAGCCCTCGGCGATCATCGCCACCGAGCCGAAGCCGTATTCCTCGGCGCCGAGCAGGGCCGCGATGATCACATCCCAACCGGTCTTGAGGCCGCCGTCGGCCCGCAGCAGCACGCGATCGCGCAGGCCGTTTTCGAGCAGGGCGCGGTGCACCTCGGTGAGGCCCAGCTCCCAGGGGCTGCCGGCATGCTTGATCGAGCTGAGCGGCGAGGCGCCAGTGCCGCCATCGTGACCAGAGATCTGGATCACATCGGCATTGGCCTTAGCCACACCGGCGGCGATGGTACCGATGCCGATCTCAGCCACCAGCTTCACGCTCACCTGGGCAGCGGGATGCACCTGGTGCAGGTCATGAATCAGCTGAGCCAGGTCTTCAATTGAATAGATGTCGTGGTGCGGCGGCGGTGAGATGAGCCCCACGCCGGGCTTGCTGTTGCGCAGCCAAGCGATGTAAGGGTCGACCTTGGGGCCGGGCAGCTGGCCGCCCTCACCGGGTTTGGCACCCTGAGCCACCTTGATCTCGAGCTGGCGGCCGCTGCGCAGGTACTCGGGGGTCACCCCGAAGCGGCCCGAGGCGTTCTGCTTGATCGCCGAGCAGGCGGTGTC
>CAYFMB010000248.1:0-185 GCA_964344095.1 uncultured Klebsiella sp. | reverse complement strand
TCATGCCACCGGTGCAGAAGCGGGCGCAGATGCTCTCAACGCTCTCGACCTGATCGATGGGCAGCGGCGCCGGCGCTGGCTTGAGCTCCAGCAGATCGCGCAGGGCCGTCACCGGACGGTTTTCGAGCAGGGTGCGATAGGTGTTGAAGTGGTCGTAGCCCGGGCCCGCCGCGACAGCGGCGTGC
>CAYFMB010000247.1:0-3079 GCA_964344095.1 uncultured Klebsiella sp. | reverse complement strand
CTGAGCCTGGTGCAGAGCCTGGCGATCATGGTGACCGCCGCCGTGCTGGGGTACGGCTGGCCTGGGGCTGCCGGGCTGCTGCTGGTGCTGGTCACGCTGTTGCTGCTGGTGTTTGCCGTGACAGCCCTCAGCCTGGGCCTGGCGTTTGCCCTGCCCGGTCACATCGAGCTGATCGCGGTGATTTTCGTGGCCAACCTGCCGCTGCTGTTTGCCAGCACCGCTCTGGCTCCATTGCGTTTCATGCCTGCATGGTTGGGGTGGCTAGCAGCGCTGAATCCCCTTACCTTCGCGATTGAACCGATCCGCGCTGCTTACAACGGCGAGCTCTCCTTCAGCGCTGTGGTGCTCCAGGCCCCCTATGGCGACCTGAGCACCATCACCTGCCTGGCAGTGCTCGCCGCTCTGGCCGCCGGTTTGTTTCTGGCGATCCGTCCCCTGCTGGATCGCAAGCTCACCTAGCTCCCCCACCGGCCGTGTCCGATCCCCAGCGCCAAGCCCCGCCGGAGCGTCCCGATCCGTCGGCGCTCCTGATCGATGCCGTCATCCAACGCCAAAGCGCTCTGGCCGAGCGCCTGGCCCAGCAATGGGTGCACCGGCGCGGCTGGCCTTCGCTTGACAGTTTTGTCAAAGGCCCTTTGCTCCGCAGCTGCGGCCCCGAAGCCCTCGACTGGCTGCGCCAGCGTTTGGGGCTGGACACCCCGGGGACGGTGCTGCGGGAGGCCCTGGCCGAAGCCATCGCACCGCTGCGCCCCAGCGCCAAAGCCGCCGCGCCGCTGAGCGTTCCCACGGCCGCAACAGACGCCGAGGATCCCTGGGAACTGCCAGCCCTGCGCCTGGTGGAGGCGGCCAGCAACGATTCGCAGGCTGATTCGAGCCCCATCGCCGCCAGCACCCCAGCTCCGCCACCGGCCGATCTGGCAGGCCTGCGCGCCTGGCTTCAGAGCGACGCAGCCTAACGATGAGAGCCCTCAGCAAACCCGGTGGTCTGATCGTTTCGGTTCAGGCCCCCGAGGGTTCCCCCCTGCGCGATCCCGAGGTGATCGCTGCCATGGCCGAGGCCAGCCTGCGCAACGGTGCCACCGGTGTGCGACTCGAAAGCCCGGAGCACATCGGCGCGGTGCGGCGGCGCTGCCCCGAAGCGCTGATCATCGGCCTGTGGAAGGTGACCTACGCCGACAGCCCGGTGTACATCACCCCCAGCTGGCGCGAAATCTCCGAGGTGTGGGCCGCCGGCGCCGACGTGATCGCCCTCGATGCCACTGAGCGCCTCAGGCCCGGCGGCGCGCAGCTGGCCGCGCTCATCAACCGCGCTAAGGCCGAGCTCGGGGCGCCGCTGATGGCCGACATCGACAGCCTGTCGAATGGCCTGCGGGCCGCCGAGCTGGGATGCGACTGGGTGGGCACCACCCTGTTTGGCTACACCGAAGCCACAGCCGCCAGCAAGCCCCCCGCCTGGGATCTGGTGCCCCAGCTCAGAGCCCAGCTGCCCGCTGAGGTGAGTCTGATCTGTGAAGGCGGCATCGCCAGTGCCGAACAAGCCCGCCGCGCCCTCGATCTGGGTGCCGATGCGGTGGTCGTCGGCACCGCCATCACCGGCGTCGACCTGCAGGTGGCCGCCTACACAAAAGCCCTCGGCTGAGGGCCGAGGGCTGGAGAGAACCAGCTGTGAACCGGGCTCTGCCGGAGCGGTTCACATCATGCCGGGCATGCCCATGCCACCCATACCGCCCATGCCACCCATGGGATCCATGCCGCCGCCGCCGGGACCAGCCGCCGCCGGCGGCTCGGGCTTGTCGGCGATCACCGCTTCGGTGGTGATCAGCAGACCGGCGATGGAGACCGCATCCTGCAGGGCCAGGCGCACAACCTTGGCTGGATCGAGAATGCCAGCGGTCAGCAGGTCTTCGTAGACGCCGGTAGCGGCGTTGAAACCCTTGCCCAGGCGCACGATCTCGGCAGCGACGACAGCGCCGTCGGCACCGGCATTGCTGGCGATCTGGCGCACGGGCTCGCTCAGGGCGCGCTGCACGATCTGAACGCCGGTGCGCTCATCACCCTGCAGTTGAGCAGCCAGGGTTTCGAGTCCTGCCGAGAGTTCCAGCAGGGTGGTGCCGCCGCCAGCGATGATGCCCTCTTCGATGGCGCAACGGGTGGCGTTAAGGGCGTCCTCAATGCGCAGCTTGCGGTTCTTGAGCTCGGTCTCGGTGGGGGCGCCCACCTTGATCACGGCAACGCCACCGGCCAGCTTGGCGATGCGCTCGTTGAGCTTCTCTTTGTCGTAGTCGGAGTCGGTGGCCTCGAGCTCTCGCTTAATCGAGGCGACCCGATCGGCAACGGCGGCCTGATGCTCACCACTGGCGACGATCGTGGTGTCGTCCTTGGTGATGGTGATCGTGCGGGCGCCGCCCAAGTCAGCCAGGGTGACCTTGTCGAGGGTCATGGCCCTGTCTTCGCTCACCAGCGAGGCCCCGGTCAAGATGGCGATGTCGGCCAGCATGGCCTTGCGACGATCACCGAAACCGGGTGCCTTAACGGCGGCCACCTGCAGCACGCCGCGGTTTTTGTTGACCACCAGGGTGGCCAGGGCCTCGCCCTCGATGTCGTCGCAGAGGATCAACAGCGGCCGGCCGCTGCGGCTGACGGCCTCGAGCACGGGCACCAGGTCGGCCACGGCGCTGATTTTGCGGTCGGTGATCAGCACCAGCGGGTTCTCAAACACGCACTCGCGGCGGTCCTGATCGGTAATGAAGTAAGGCGAGGCATAGCCGCGATCAAACGCCATGCCCTCGGTCACCTCGAGCTCGGTCGCGAGACTCTTGCTCTCTTCGACAGTAATGACGCCATCGGCCGACACCTTGGCCATGGCCTCGGCGATCATTTGACCGATCTCGTTGTCACCGCCGGAGCTGACGGTGGCCACCTGGGAGATGGCATCACCCGAAACGGCCTGGGCGCGCGCCTTGAGCCCATCGACCACCTGCGCCGCGGCCTTCTCCATGCCCTTGCGCAGCACGATCGGGCTGGCACCTGCAGCGACGTTGCGCAGACCTTCGCGCACCAGGGCCTGGGCCAGCACGGT
>CAYFMB010000246.1:0-3118 GCA_964344095.1 uncultured Klebsiella sp. | reverse complement strand
AGCAGCGTCAGGCAGAGGGCAATCAGGGAAAAGAGACGGCGCATGGGAAGCGCTGGTGTGCACGATTACCGCAAAAAAATAGGGCCTGAGCTGGCCCTCGGAGGCTGATGTTGCGCCGTGGCGACAGGTTCGAAACATTTCGCTGTCCCCTCGGCAACCATCGGCTAGCGAATCACGCTCACTGTGCCTGTGCCCGTCCCCGCCGCGGCACCCCGGCCGTCTCAAGCACAGCCTCCAGGGTGGGGGCATGGCTGACCAGACCAAAGCGCTCGGGCGGGCTGACCGGCTCATGCACGAAATGGCGTTGCTGAATCGAAAACAGATCCCAGGGGGTGATCTCCAGCCGCAGCAGCTTGATCAAGCCATCGATCAACCAGCCGCTCAACGGCAGGCCGATGGGCGGGTACCAGCCGCGACGCCAGCGGCTGAGGCGCCGCAGGGTTTGGTTCAGGGTCAGGGGCACTTGCCCAAGCACCAGACGCCGCACCGGGCCCTGGCCAGGCTCGGGGTTGACCTGGTGGGGGGTGGTGGCCAGGTGCACGCACACCTTGGCGATGTCAGCCGCATGAATGAAATGAAAGCTGCCATCGGCCCGCAGCCACTTGGCCAAAGGCAGCCAGCGCACCGCCTCGCCCAAACCGGCCGTTAGGTAGCTGGTGGGATGGGAATCACCGCCGTTGGGCTGGCCGGCTGGGCCGATGCACCCGCCAAACACCAACGTTGGAAACACCGCCACGATGCGCTCGGCCAAGGCGTGCTGCTCGAGCTGCTGCAAGCAGAGAGCCTTGGTCTGGATGTACTCGGTGCCGAACTCGGCCGCCTCGGGCAGCAGCTGCAGGTTGCGATCGAGAATGCTGGCCGTGGAGAAGTAGGTGATCTGCTCCACCACCGCTGGATCGAGCAGGGCCAGCAGCTGCTTGACGGCCACCACATTGACCTGGTGGGCCCGCTCAGGATCGCCCCAGGCGGTGGCCGTGTGGATCAGCCGCGTCGCCGTGGCGATCTGGGCCGCGTGTGGATCCAGATCCCTAAGGTCGCCCACCAACAAGGTGATGCGCGGGTCATCCTTGGGGACGGCTGTGAGCTTGGCCGGATCGCGCAGCAACAGCAGCAGCTCGGCATCGCTGCCCTCGTAAAGCTGCTGGCAGATGTATTGCCCGACGCAACCCGCGGCCCCAGTGATCAGGATGCGGGCTGGACGGCGGCTGACGGCGGCTGGCGATGCCGGGGTTGTGCTCAAGCGGCGACTCCGAGGCGGTCCATGACCGACTTACCAGCCTCAAAGAAGAACTGACCGTTTTCCTCTGGGGTGCCCGGCAGGATGCCGTGACCCAGGTTGAGGATGTGCTTGCGGCCTCGTGCCTTGCGCACGGTGTCGTCGATGCGGTCGCGGATGGCCTCGTGGCTGCCGAACAGCAGGCCTGGGTCCACATTGCCCTGCACACCAACGTGCTCAGGCAGCCGGGCCAGCCCCTCGGCCATGTCGACGGTCCAATCGAGCGAGACGATGTCGACACCAGTGCGGGCCATGCGCTCGATCACGCCGGCGCTACCCGAGATGTACAAGATGAACGGGGTATCGGGGTGGGTCTGCTTGACCAGATCCACCACCTTCTTCTGATAAGGGGCAGCAAAGGTGTCGTAGTCAGCGGGGCTGAGCTGACCGGCCCAGCTGTCAAACATCTGAACCACCTGAGCTCCCGAATCGATCTGGTAACGCAGGTAGGTGGCGATCGACTCGGCAAAGTGATCGAGCAGCTTGTGCAGCAGGGCGGGCTCGCGGAAGGCCATGGCCTTGATCACCGCGTAGTTCTTGGAGCTCTTGCCCTCCACCACATAGGCGGCCAGGGTCCAGGGGGCCCCAACGAAGCCGAGCACCGCGGCCTCATTGCCCACCGACTGACGCAGGCGGGTGAGCACCTCGCCCACAAAGGGCATGCTTTCGGCCGGCTGCAGAGGGCGCAGCGCCTCCACCTGAGCCATCGTGCGAATGGGGTCCTGAATCAGAGGGCCCTTGCTCTCGACGATGTCGAAGTCGATGCCCATGCCGGGCAGCGGCGTGAGGATGTCGGAGAACAGGATCACGCCATCGGGCTTGAAGGCGTTGAACGGCTGCATCGAGATCTCATAGGAGAGATCGGGGTTCTCCGAACGCTCCCTGAAGCCGGGGTGACGGTCGCGCAGGTCGCGATAAACCTTCATGTAGCGACCGGCCTGGCGCATCATCCAGACGGGTGGACGCTCCACCTGCTCCCCACGGGCAGCGCGCAGCAGCAGGGGGGTGGAGCTCGTCATGGCAGAAACGTCGAACAGCGGCCTGATCAGGGGGGAACCTACCTGAACAGGCCCCGCATTCAGGCCCCAGCAGCAGCGGCCTCCGTGGCTTCGTCACAGAGCAACTCCTGGCTGCGCTTCTCGTCGCGGCGGAACACCAGCACCGACAGGGGCGGCAGGCACAGGTCGAGGGAGTTCTCGTAGCCGTGAATGGCCCACTGGTCGGTGAACTTGCCGCCCAGGTTGCCCAGGTTGCTGCCCCCATAGCGCTCGGCGTCGGTGTTGAACACCTCTGCATAGAACCCCTCGAGCGGCACTCCCACGCGGTAATGGGAATGGCTTTGGGGAGTGAAGTTGGCCACCACGACCAGCCAGCGGCCCGTGGCTCCCTCGCGGCGCATGAAGCTGATCACCGAATGGCGAGTGTCGTTGCAATCAATCCACTGGAAGCCGTAATCGCTGAAGTCATCGCCCCAGAGAGCCCGCTCTGATTTGTAGAAGGCGTTGAGATCGTCGATCATGCGCTGCAGCGCCTGGTGGGGCTCGTACTGCAGCAGCTCCCACTGCAGATCACCCCAGACATTCCATTCGGCCCGCTGACCGAACTCCATGCCCATGAAGATGGTCTTCTTGCCCGGATGGGTCCACATGTAGGCCAGCAGCGCCCGCACATTGGCGAACTTCTGCCAGTCGTCACCCGGCATCTTGTGCAGCAGATGGCTCTTGCCATGCACAACCTCGTCATGGCTGAGGGCGAGCATGAAGTTCTCGGTGAACGCGTACCAGATCGAAAACGTGACGTTGTTCTCGTGGAACTGGCGGAACCAGGGGTCCAGCTCGAAGT
>CAYFMB010000245.1:0-3145 GCA_964344095.1 uncultured Klebsiella sp. | reverse complement strand
ACAACAGGTACGGCGCCATTGAGCTGCGCCCTAGCGTGAGGGTTCCGCCGTCACTCCTGACGCCCGTGCCCCAAAGTGAGCTGCTCCGCTTTCTGGCCCAAGTGAGGACCAATCGGGCTCTGCAGCAACGCCTGGACGAGGCCCTCACAGCCGATGAGGTGTCGTTGCTGGCTCAGGAACTGGGTTTTCTCGTCTCTGGCAGCGACATCCTGCGCTTCAGCGGCCAGTCGGCCTCAGGGATCCGCATCACTCGAATCGACCATCCAGGGGAGTACCCCGGGCGTTACTACTGACTGACGACTGACATCACGAGGAGCGGCAATGGGTGCATGCGAAACGACTGCCATCTCCCTTGACCCTGCCGAGCAGCATCTGGCTCTGCTGCAGATTCTGCGACAGCAGCCACGTGGCAGCGCCCAGCAACATCAACAACAGGTCAAGGCACTCATCATGGCGCTGGAACGCTCGATGCCAGCCGATCTGGCAAAGCCAGCAGTCTTTCAGCAGCTCGAGGGCGTCTGGGAGCTGCGATGGAGCAGCAGCCGTCAGCCCTATCTGGCCGTTGGCCCCTGGCTGGAGAATCTGCAGCTGCTGGCACCCTCTCAAGGCCGAGGCATGAATCTGCTGCGGCTGCCAGGCGTGCTTGGTTCTGCGGGAGGCATTGCCGTCGAAGCGGCCATCACAATCGATACCGCAGCGACAGAGACATTACCGGCTCAACGGCTACAACGGGTTGCAGTTCGTTTTCAACGTGGCGGTTGGCTGGGTCCGCAGTTGGGTGGAAGCCAGCTCCAGTGGCTGCGCCGCGTGCAGCAATCTTTTCCAGCTTGGCTCGACATTACTGTGCTCGATCAGGAGCTACGCGTCTGCCGCGGCAATGCCGGCACGGTCTTTGCGCTGCTGCGTCGCAATGATCTCAGCCTCCAGCAGTTGCTGTTACCCGCTTTAGGCCAGGATCAGTCCCTCAGCTGATCCATCAGCGCCAGCTGTAAGGGACAGGTGAGGACTCGATGCAAGTCGGCTCAGCGTTCAACCAACTGCCAAAAGCTCCAGCTACGGCCGTAAATCTCGCGCAAGCGGCCCACGAAACTCGTCTGGCTCTCCAACCCTTGCCAGTCATCGATCTGAGCAGCCAGTTGCTCGCAGCTCAGCAAATGCTCGGCGGCATAGCGATAGCGCGACGTACGACAATTCGAGAGCGTAAACAACACCATCGATCGCAGCAGGATGATGGCGGCAAGGGGGTGGCTAGCGGCCAGGCGCTCCGCCGCTGGTGTCAGCACCTCAAAGGCTTCGCCATCCCAACGCGTTCGTTCACGGAACACATAACGAGCCGCCCGCGCTAGCGCCGGCCAATGAATCAGAAAATCCAGAACAAGCAGAGGTTTGGGGTGTTGTTCAGCAATCACCAGGGCACGGTCCTCGGCCTCTAGATCGGAGAAGTCGACGAGGCGTGTCAGATAGATGCGCAGGTGTGAAATCGAGAGGATGCGGCAGAAGAGATCCCAGCGCTGCTGTTGTGCGTCATCAAGCCGACCCAAGGTCTCGAGGACAGCGATGCGTGCATCGCACCACTCGGTCGCCAGCCCGTCGTTCACGTTGGCGGTGGCACCATCAAGGAGCTCCAACCCCTGCTCAGCGCGGCCGGCATGAAGCAGGCGCAAAGCCATATCGGCGGCAACGGCAGGATGGCTGAGTGCACGAGCATCGAATTGAGCCATGTAAGCGTCAATGTCGCCACTGGCCTCGGCAATCTGACGCAGGGCATGGCGCGCATCAGGACCGCCGTTGTCTTCGAAATGGCGCCGCAAGGTCGCCAGCCCCTGCTCCCCCAGTGCTGAAGCGACAGATGGAATGACGTCATCGAACTGGCCATAGCCATTGGCGGCGATCAACTCGGCGACCTGTTCCGCTAAGGACTCGGGTTTGTGCCCTGCTGCAGAAGCCAACTCAGCCAAATCGCCCAAGGCGTGCTGAAACACACCGATCACAGCGCCGGTGGTGTCAGAGCAGCGCTCCAGCACTCCATCAGCCAGTTCGAGAAACCGAACCAGCAGCTGATAAGCCTGCAGCGGATCGGCTGCTGCAATCGGACCGATGATCGCCTGATGCTGAGCCTGCAGATCTGAGAGCAGGGCCTTGCGTTTGCGCGAATCCACAAAGGTGGTGGCGCGGGCGATCGCTGCCAATCGCTTGCGCACCTCCTGCGATGCGCCCTGGGCACCTTCGGCAGCAGCTAAGGCCAGGCGCAACCTGCGTTGAATCACAGCGCTGCCGCCGCTGATCTCGAGCAGCAGCTCAGCTAGTGCCGAAGCGCCGAGCGCTTCCAGGTTCTTGGCATTGAGCGTGCGCTTACCTGCCACCGCCTCAAATCAACAAGAGGGCTACCCCGCATGCAAGCTAATAGCGCGTGCGTGCCTGATGAATTCACCTGCCCTCGATGCTGTTGGAGAGTCCAAGCGGACAAAGGGACTGGCGCTGACCACATCGCAAAAAATGCCAGACCGGTGGCGATGGCGATGCACAGCGGCAAACATCGAAATGCGCTCAGGCCAACACCCAACAGGATTGACACCCATTGCCATGAGCCCCAGAGCAAAGCAAGCACGATGCTTTGAAGTGCTGCAGCTGCTCAGCCGTCCTGACGGACCCGTTTGACCGCTAGGCCAGCCTCTGTGGCGGTGACAGCAGAGAGAGCCAGCAGGCCGAGCAGACCCACCAACTGGTTCTGTATTTCTTCAGCGGCCTCAGCGTTTTGGCCCAGCAGCGCGCCGGCAACAAACCAGGCAGTGGCCAAGGCAGATGTGATCCAGTACGCCTTCCAGCGCCGTTGGTAGAGGTAGCCGGCACCCAGGCCAGGCAACACGTTCAGCACCACAGCTACCCAGCCTGCTGAAGCTGCAAGGATCTGCTTACGGGTCAAAGTCATGACTACTCAAAAGGAATCGACACTCTGGCGAGTGGACTCGCTCGGCCTCTCGTTGCTGCGGTGGCTCCTGCAGCGCTGAGAGGGATCCAGCGGGGCAACCAGACGGATGCCTGATTTGGCAATTTTGGAGCGCGTTTTGGGCGCGCCGTTTTTGGACGATCCCTGAAAAATCAATCGGGGCGACAGGATTCGAACCTGCGACCTAGTGCTCCCAAA
>CAYFMB010000244.1:0-3150 GCA_964344095.1 uncultured Klebsiella sp. | reverse complement strand
TGGAGCGCCGTGGGCTGGTGCGGGGCTGCATCGCGGGGCCTCAGGCTTCTAGATCGTGACCCGCAGAGCGCATCCAGCGCTCGAATTCGCTCAGCACGAGCTCATTGGGGCAGTCGATCAGGTGCAGATCACCGACGCTGCAGTCGCCCTGGCCGCCGTGATGCATCGAGAGATGAAAGCCCTGACCGCTGAGGCCGCAAACCTCCGGATCACTACGCACCACAACACCTAGGCCGGCTCCGAGGCTGGCGACCCGCATGCGCAGTTCAGGCCATGAAAGCGCCATCGATGGGTGGCAATGGGGTGTCGCTCCAGTGTGCTGAGCTGTGGGCCTGCGTCAACGGGGGCTGATGGTCTTGGTCGTGTTGGCGCGCTGGGCTGCAGCCGGTTGCGTGGGCTTGGGCACAGGCCACAGCAGCGACGAGGCTGTGCAGATGGCCAGCACCGCCACCGCCGCCGCTGGGGCGGCAAGGCGTTGGCGCCTGGGCACGCGGCTGTTGAGCTCCCGGGCCCTCAGCGGTTGATCGAGCGGTAGCGCTAAATCCAGGCTCAGGCGTGGGTCGAGGCGGAGTTGATCCAGAACCCGCACCAGATCGCTCAGCTCGGCATCGTCGAGCTGCACCGCCAGCGGTGGGGTGTCGGGTTGGCTGCTGCGCAGCTCGAGGCGGTGGCTGCCGGGCCCCGCTGGCGCGATCGCCACCGGTTGCTCCGGTGAGCCAACGCTGCAGGGTGCTGCGCTGATCAGGCGGCGGGCGTAGGGAAGCACCGCCTGCATCAGGGCGATCAGATGTTCCTTCTTGCCCTCGAGCTCGGGCCTGCCGGCCCACTGCAGGGTCCAGCCTGTGAGGATGCCGATTGCGGCCCCGCTCTGCCCGACCGACACGTCGGGGACGCCTTCAACCTGCAGACGGCAGCTGATCTGATCAAAGCGGAGGGTTTGTTTCATGCCGCAGCGTCCATGAGGCTGGCCTTGAGACGATCGAAGCCACCCTGACCCGCCGCCAGGGCCATGGCGCGAATCAGTTGTCGGCGCAGCTCGTCGCTCTCCTGGGGATCAAGCAGGCGCTGCACCCCACCGCGGCGCAAGTTCATGCGCTCGCGCAGCAGTTCGTCGAGTCGTAGCTGGAACAGCTCCCAGCGCTGTCTCGAGAGCTCGGGCGGCTCCTGGGCGGACAGCAGGGCCCGCAGCAGCGGGTAGAGCCGTTCGGCCTGGTTGCAGAGGATGCGGATCAGCGCATCGGTCTCGACACTGCTGAGCTCGCCGCGGCGAAACGTGCGGCGCAGCGGGTTGTGGCAGCGCCGCTTCCACAGCTCGACGCGGCTGGGAAACAGATCGCCGTAACCGAGGTCTTGGCTGAGCCAGACCAAAGCCTCGGCCCCGTTGAGATCGAGGGCTTCGGCACACAGCAACATCAGGTCCAGCCGTTCGAGGCCGCGACGCGGTAGGGGCGTTGCTGGGTCAGATGCCATGGCTGCGATGATGCCATGGCTGCCTGTGCCTGGGCGATGACCACCACCAGCCTTGATCTCACCGTTGATCTGCGCAGCCTGGTGCGCGACATCCCTGACTTTCCCAAGCCCGGCATCTTGTTTCGTGATCTGACGCCGCTGATGCGTGATCCCGACGGCTGGCAGGAGGTCATCCGTCAGCTGAGTGTGGTTTGCGAGCAGCTGCAGCCCGATCTGATTGTCGGCATCGAATCGCGCGGTTTCATCGTTGGCACAGCTCTGGCCACGGCCGTACGCCTCGGATTTGTGCCCGTGCGCAAGCCCGGCAAGCTTCCCGGCGCTGTGACCGGGGTCGATTACGCCCTCGAATACGGCACTGATCGGCTCGAGATTCAGAGCGATGCCTTCAGCGGTGGCGGACGGGTGCTGGTGGTCGATGACCTGCTGGCTACCGGCGGAACCGCGGCAGCCTGTGCCGAGCTGGTCGCTACCGCTGGCGGCGAGCTCTGCGGGTTTGCCTTTGTGGCCGAGCTGGCTGGCCTGGGCGGCCGTGCCCGGTTGCCCGAGCCCCACCCGGTTGAATCGCTGATCGTCTACAGCTGAGATCAGTCCTGCTGGTCTTGCCAGCTCAGCACCGCGTCGAGTTGCTCCAGGCTGATCAGGCCAAAGCGCCACAGCACGACGGGCAGCGGGGCCTGCTCCAGTTCGGCCTGTTTTTGTCCCAGAGCCAGGGCGCTCTCGCTCAGACCGATGCGCAGGCGCAGGTGGCGCAGCAATGCTGCCGACGGGGGCGGTTGGGGCGAGGTGCTGATGACCATCGCTCCACTGTGCTCAGCGCCGTAGCAGCCGGCAAGGGCCGTGGGTCATCACGGTCAGGCTGGCGCGCCGCAGCAGTGGCAGACGGGCGAGTGCCTGCAGTGCGCCGCGCCGCAGCGGCAGCAGCAGCGGGGCACGGTTGGAGAACAGCCGCACGAGCAGGTCGGTGGCGGCCAAGGTGAGCAGCAAGTCGGGCCAGCGTCGGGCGCTGTAGTGGCGTGGCAGAGCGCGGGCACTCAACCGGCCGCCGTGCACCCGCTGAGCCAGGCGGTGCAGGGTGGCTACATCGCGCCAGCAGAGGTTGAGGCCCTGGCCGCCCACCGGGTGGCAGCGATGGGCGCTTTCGCCCACCAGCACGGTGTTGCCGCGGTGCAGCCTGCGCGCCAGGGCCAGACCCACCGCAAAGCTTTGGGGGGCCACCTCGAGAGCATCGGGTTGAAAGCGATCGGGAAGGGCGCCGGCCAGCTGGTCCAGAAAGGCATCGGGGCCAAGGCCCTCGAGCCGGCGGCAGCGCTCCGGGCTGGCACTCCAGACCAGCTGCACCAGTCGCTCGCCCAGGGGCAGCAGGGCCAGGGGCCCCTCCGGCCTGAACAGCTCCCAGGCCAGATCGGGCCCCGAGCCGCGCATTTGCACCTGGGCGGTGAGGCAGTGCTGCTGGTAGGCCCAGTGCCACTGGCCGATACCCAGCGCGTCCCGGCTGGGCGAGCCGGGGCCATCGGCCGCAACGATCAGATCGACCGACCTGGGCTCAGGAGCTGCATTGGCCTCGGGGCCCAGCTGCAGCGTCACCGCTGCCTGGGCCGCCAACGCCTCCAGCAACGTCTGCATGAGGGGAGTGTGCAGGCCGATCCAGCCAATGGCTTCAGCCTTGGCGCCGGCGCCAAG
>CAYFMB010000243.1:0-3184 GCA_964344095.1 uncultured Klebsiella sp. | reverse complement strand
GCCATGGCGAGCTGGGCCGCCCGGTTGCTGCGGGCCGTGATCAACTCCGACAGGGCCTCGGCACGGGTCAGATCGAGCCGCCCATTGAGGAAGGCCCGCTGACTGAATTCGCCCGGCAACGCCCGGCGTGCCCCGGCGGCCAGCACCAAGGCCAGCACCCGCTGCACGGCCACCAGTCCGCCATGGCCGTGGAACTCAACGACGTCTTCGCGGGTGAAGCTGCGCGGTGCACGCATCAACAGCAGCAGCGCCTCATCGATGCGCTCGCCTGTGGCGGGATCAACAACGTGGCCATACAGCACCCGATGGCTCTCCCAGCTCTGGCGACCGGGCGCCACGAACACGGCTTGGGCAATCGCTTCGGCCAGAGGGCCTGAAACACGCACAATCGCAACACTGCCCTCACCTGGCGCAACGGCCGTGGCGATGGCGGCAATGGTGTCGTTGCTGGTCACGCTGCTGTGGGTCGATCCCCTCGACCCACAGTCTCAAGGGTTGCGGGGGCCTGCCGCTGGGGTGAGCGGCGCGTCAAAGCAACCTCAATCAAAAGCGATAGCGAGCACCGAGCTGAAAACCCCAACTGTTGTAACCGTTGTACCAGTAGGACGTGGGTCCATCACTAACAGGATATCCGGCCATACCGCGATAAACCGCCTCTGCGAAGACATCGGAACGCCTGCTCAGCAGATAATTCAAACCGGCCTTGAGCTGATAAGCAAAAGCACCTGCTGTGTATGGTGCATAGACAACACCAAGTTGATCAGCTGTGCCTGTTGCGCTCAGAGAAGAATAGCCAACGCCGCCACCAATATAAGGAGAAAATCGACTGTTCAGGTTAATATCCCAATAGGCACTTGCCAACACACTTTGCTTGCCAACGTAGCCATTGGAAGTGTACTGATACGAGCCGTATTGGTCGGAATAACTATTGATATAACTGCCGTCGTAGGCATAGGTGACTTCGGCACGAATCGCGCCGAAGTCGTAGCCAAGGCCAGCCTCAGCCGAGAAGCCCGAACCATGGGAATCCTGGAAGCTGTAGCTCTGAAGATTCCCTGGGGTGACGTCCACACCTGTGACCGTGATCGGCCAGTTGGCGCCAAAGGCACCAGTCAAGTAGACGCCTTTGAGCTGCTGTGAGGGGGTCAGGGGCTGGGCCGCTGCTGGCGCAGCCGACTGAACACCACTCGGCTTCTGGGCAACTGCAGAAGGGTCTGTTGCGGGCTCAGCGGCGCAAACTTGAGCAGTTGCAAGCAAGGGAACAGAGGCACAGCCGGCCATCAACGCAGCAACCACGGAGCGAGACAACAAGCCCATGCCTCTTTAGCCCATGCAACTCGCGGCACCATAACAACAACAGTGCTGCATGTCAGCGGGGCCGATGCCCTGTCGCCATCACGAGGCCAAATGTAAGTCGTGACTCACGCCAATCCGGGAAACACCATCAGATCAATGTGCCCCCCAACCGGATGGCGCCACTCGCGAAACTCTTCAGCCAGGGCACGGTGCTCACTCAGCAGCGCCGAAGCCTGCAGATCCTGAAGGCGCTGATGCACCAGATCGAGCGTGTCATCAATCAACTGGGCTGCTTGCTCAGATGTCATGGCGCTGTTGAACGCATGCGGTGGTTGTACGCAACCTGCGCTGGCGCAGTGGTAACGGTTGCGACGTGTCGATCCGCTCCATGCTCAGATCCACACATGGTCCCCGCATGGGCAGGCATCAACCAATGCCAGTGCGCGCGATGTCGAGCACGTCCGCCATCGAGCGAATTTGATTGAGCGTGCTGGTGAGCTGAGCTGCACTCTGGAGTTCAACACGCAGATCGATGCGGGCCGGCTTGCCGGGGCTGGTTCGCACCCGAGCATCGCTGACATTGATGCGGTGATCCGACAGGCGCATCAAAATATCTTTGAGAACCCCGACCCTGTCGAGCACTTCGATGCGCAGCTGCACGGGATAGCGGCGCTGCTGAGCCTCACTGGCCGGGTTCCAGCGCACCGGCAGACGCCGGGCCAAGGGGATTTGCTGCACGTTGCCGCAGTCCTGACGATGAATGGTGATGCCGTGGTTGCCCAGTGACACCGAGCCGACAATCGGCTCGCCCGGCAGCGGGCTGCAACAGCCGCCTAGGCGATAGTCGAGTCCTTCGAGCCCCAGAATTGGGCTGGCCAGACCAGCGGCGTGGGCAAGCTGATGGCTGAACGACTCGGCGTGGGCAACGACCCCGGCGGCGACCTCCTCGTTGCTCTGGGGAGGCGCCTCGGCCACGGTGGCCAGGCGAATCTCCTCGCGCAATCTGTTGAGCACCTGGTGGAGGGTGACCCCGCCAAAGCCAAGCGACGCCAACAAATCCTCGGTGCTGACCAGATTGCAGCGTCGGGCTACCTGAGCCATGGCATCGCCATGCAGCAGGGCATCAAACCCATCGCGACCGAGTTCACGCTCGAGCATCTCGGTGCCGCGAGAGATGTTCTCATCGCGATGGCTCTTCTTGTACCACTGGCGAATGCGGTTGCGCGCCGTGGGCGTCGCCACGAAATTGAGCCAATCGAGGCTGGGGTGCGCCGTCTTGGCGGTGATCACCTGCACGAAGTCGCCGTTCTGCAGTGGCGTGGCGAGCGGGCAGAGACGATCGTTGATGCGCACCCCCTGGCAGTGGTTGCCGACCTCCGAGTGAATGCGATAAGCGAAGTCGACGGCCGTCGACCCCTTGCGCAGCCCGACCACATCGCCGTTGGGAGTGAACACGAACACCTCCTCATCGAAGAGGTCTTCCTTGATCGACCGCAGAAAATCACTGCTGTCTTCACCGACGCCATCCTTCTGCCAGTCGACCAGCTGCCGCAGCCAGTTGAAGCGCTCGGCGTCGGCCCCTAAGGCCGCCGGTGAGCCACCCTCCTTGTATTTCCAGTGGGCGGCGATGCCGTATTCGGCCACCTGGTGCATATCGCCGGTTCTGATCTGAACCTCGATCGGGCGATGGCGACCGATCACCGCGGTGTGCAACGACTGGTAGCCGTTGGGCTTGGGCAGACCGATGTAGTCCTTGAAGCGACCGGGAATCGGCCTGAAGGTGTCATGAACGACCGCCAGGGCCCGGTAACAGCACTCGAGGTTGGGGCAGAGGATGCGCAGGGCCGCCACGTCGTAGATCTCGTGGAAGGCCTTCTGCTGGCGCTGC
>CAYFMB010000242.1:0-3190 GCA_964344095.1 uncultured Klebsiella sp. | reverse complement strand
GGCGAGTGGATGGATCTGGAGTTCACCCAGCCAGTCGATCCTGCTGCGGTGCGCGAGCGGCTGCAGGCCGAACTCAGCCCCGAGTTTGCGCTGTTGTCTGCCGCCGAGGTGCCGGTGTTCGGCCCCAGCCTGTCGCAGGAGCTTGTGGCGGCGCGCTGGCGTTTTTCCCTGGTCGGCACTGCGCTCAGCCCCGAGCATTGGCAGCAGGCGATCGCGGCTCTGCTGGACCGTCCCACCTTGATCTGGCACGACACCGATAAGAAAGGACGCCCGCGGGAGCGGGACTGTCGCCCAGCCCTGTTGCGTCTCTCGCTGGACACCCACACCCCCACACCGCTCAACACTGCTGCAGCCCATGGGGCGATGACGCTGGCGGCCGAGGCGGCGATTGACCCTCAGGGGCGCAGCCTCAGGCCTCAGCAGATTCAGCATTGGTTGGCAGAGCTGTTGAATCAGCCCCTGCGCCTTGGGGTGGTGCAACGGCAGGCTTTGCTGTTGCGCACGTGCTAATTTGAGAGGTGGTAAAGCACAGTTGATTGATTGACTGTGGTGCGGCAATCACGGGTTGCCGCTGCCCCAAGCTTTCCTGAATTCTGATTTCATCTGACTTCCGGAGAGCCCTGATGCGGCACGAGAGGTCTCTCGCCTTGGCCCATTGGTCTCGGCTCTGAACCACTGAGGTTTCAAGCCTTCGGTGGCCTGGGTGCAGCGGTCTGTTCAGGCCGGCCTGTGCCCCGCAAGCATTTTTCTGATCTCGCCGTCTTTCCTTGCCAGCCGGGCTGGCTGCGTTCTGCTCCCTTCTCCATGCCCCAGCAGATTGTCATCGCCGAGCAACTGCGAATCGCAGCAGTTCTCACCGATGACCGTGTCGATGAGCTGATTGTTGCCCAGGGTCGTTATCAGATTGGTGACGTCTATCTGGGTACGGTTGAAAATGTTTTGCCTGGTATTGACGCGGCTTTTGTCAATATCGGTGAAAGCGAAAAAAATGGTTTCATCCATGTCACGGATCTTGGCCCCCTGAAGCTCAAGAAGGGGGCTGCCGGAATCACTGAATTGCTGGAGCCGCGCCAAAGGGTGCTGGTCCAGGTCATGAAGGAGCCCACGGGCACGAAGGGCCCCAGGCTGACAGGAAATCTCAGCCTGCCAGGGCGTTTTTTGGTCTTGCAGCCCCATGGTCAGGGGGTCAACATCTCCCGCCGCATCAACGGTGACAATGAGCGCAATCGGTTGCGGGCCCTGGGGGTTCTGATCAAGCCACCCGGCTCCGGTTTGCTGATTCGCACCGAGGCCGAAGGCATCAGCGAAGAACTGCTGATCGACGATCTCGAGTCCCTGCTGCGCCAATGGGAAGCGATTCAGGGTGCCGCCGAGACGGCGAATCCTCCGGTTCTGCTGAACCGCGATGAAGATTTCATTCATCGCATCTTGCGCGATCACTACAACCCCCAAGTGCAACGGGTGGTGGTCGACAGCGCAGTCGGTGTGGCGCGTGTCAGCGCGTTCCTCGGTTCAGATCCAGCGAGCCCTCAGGTCGAGCACCACAGCGACGGCAGCGAGATCCTCGAGCACTACCGCATCAATGCGGCGATTCGTGATGCCCTCAAGCCCCGGGTGGAGCTGCCCTCCGGCGGCTACATCATCATCGAACCGACCGAAGCGCTGACGGTCATCGATGTCAATTCAGGTTCCTTCACCCGGTCCGCCAACGCTCGTGAAACGGTGCTGTGGACCAACTGTGAAGCGGCACTTGAGATCGCTCGCCAGCTCAAGCTGCGCAACATCGGTGGGGTGGTCATCGTCGATTTCATCGACATGGATTCCCGCCGCGACCAGCTCCAACTGCTCGAGCATTTCACCCAGGCGGTGCGCCACGATGCGGCCCGTCCCCAGATCGCCCAGATCACCGAACTGGGACTGGTTGAACTGACACGCAAACGTCAGGGACAGAACATTTATGAATTGTTCGGCCGTGCCTGCCCCAGTTGCGGGGGCCTCGGCCATGTGGCCGTGTTGCCCGGCAAGGACACACTGCAACCGCTGTCGACCACAGCGGGGCTTGTGCGCTCGGTAGCTTCGGCGCGGGCCGAGGTGCCGAGCCCTGCTGTTGCCGAAGGTGGCGGCGGCCGCCGCCGCCGTGGTGGCCGTGGTGGGCGCGGTGGTCACGATCAGGCTGATTCCATCAGCTTTGAGTCCTCCGGCGCGACCACCGCTGACGCCGATGCCCCTGCAGCGGCCTCCGCAGGAGAGGGCGGTTCGAGTCGTAGGCCCGAACTCGACGTGGTGGCCGTGCCGATGGACGACAACCAGGAGCTGGTTTACGGCTGGATGGGCTTCAGTCCGGCACTGTTGCTCGATCCCCAGCCGACCACCACCGACAACCTGCTGGTGCGGGTGCTGCGCCCGGGTGATGACGCCGAGGCTGTGCTCGATGAAGCGCGCCAGCAGCTGGCGGCCAGCGCTGGACGGCGCAGGCGCCGCGGGCGTGGTGGCAGCGAGGCCCCTACGGCCGAGGTGCCTGCCCCCGTGGACATCACCCCCTTGCCTGAGCCAGACACCATCGAGCCGCTGATCACCGTGACGGTTCCCAGTCGCAGCTCGCGTTCGCGCCGCGATGATGACCTTGAAGCCCTGCCAGAGCCGGCGGCTGAGTCGGACTCTCAGGTCGATGGAGTCGTCCAGGCCGAGGCGCCCAGCGCCGCAGTGGTCGAGCCCGATGGCGATGACAGCGCTGAACCGCGCCGCCGCCGCCGCCGTTCCTCGGCGGCCGGTTGAGCGCGCGGGCCACGCCGGCCGACCCCTATTGGGGTCATGACCCCGGGGTTTGCGTTGGCGTCGATGAGGTGGGCCGAGGCTGTCTGTTTGGACCCGTCTTCGCGGCTGCCGTTCAGCTACCGGCTGGAGCCCATGGGCCTCTGGCAGCAGCAGGTCTGACCGACAGCAAGCGGTTGACGGCCCGGCGCCGCGCCGCGTTGGTGCCCTTGATCGAGCATTGGGCCACGACCTGGTCCCTGGGTCAGGCATCGGCCGCCGAGGTCGATCGCCATGGCATTCGCCGGGCCACGGAGCTGGCGATGCTGCGAGCCCTGCAGCGCCGCCGCTGGCAGCCCCAGCTGTTGGTGGTCGATGGCAACCTGCCGCTGCGGCTCTGGTCTGGGCCACAGGCCACCCTGGTGGCGGGCGATCGCCA
>CAYFMB010000241.1:0-3277 GCA_964344095.1 uncultured Klebsiella sp. | reverse complement strand
ACCTGCTGCAGGCGGCGCTCAAGCAGGTGGTCGATGCGGGCATCGGCCAGGCGGGGTCGCTCGTCGACTTTGACCGCCTGCGCTTTGACTTTCATTGCCCCCGTGCCGTCACGGCGGCAGAGCTCGAGCAGATCGAGACGTTGATCAACGGCTGGATCGCCGATGCCCACAGCCTGCAGGTGCAGGAGATGGCCATCGAGCAGGCCAAGGCCGCCGGCGCGGTCGCCATGTTCGGTGAAAAGTACGCCGATGTGGTGCGCGTCGTCGACGTGCCCGGGGTGTCGATGGAGCTGTGCGGCGGCACCCATGTGGCCAACACCGCCGAGATCGGCGTGTTCAAGATCATTGGCGAGAGCGGCGTGGCCGCTGGCATCCGCCGCATCGAGGCCGTCGCCGGCCCGGCCGTGCTCGCCTATCTCAACGAGCGCGATGCGGTGGTCAAGCAGCTGGGCGAGCGCTTCAAGGCCCAGCCCGCTGAGATCGTCGAGCGGGTGGCTCAACTGCAAGATGAGCTCAAGGCCGCCGGCAAGGCCCTGGCGGCCGCTCGCGAAGAGCTGGCCGTGGCCAAGGCCGGTGCGCTCGTGGCTCAGGCGCAATCGCTGGGCGCGTTTCAGCTGCTGGTGTCCCGGCTCGACGGCGTCGAGGGCGGTGCCCTGCAGACGGCAGCCCAGGGCCTGGCCGACCAGCTGGGCGAGGGGGCCGCGGTGGTGTTGGGCGGTCTGCCCGATCCGGCCGATCAGGGCAAGGTGATTTTGGTGGCGGCCTTTGGCAAGGGGGTGATCGACGCTGGTCCCAAGGCGGGTGTCTTCATTGGGGGCATTGCCAAGCTGTGCGGCGGCGGCGGCGGCGGCCGGCCCAACCTGGCCCAGGCGGGCGGCCGTGACGGTGCTGCTCTTCCCGGTGCGCTCGAGCAGGCCCGCGAGCAACTGGCGGCCGCCCTGGGCTGATGCCGCCAAGCTGAGCCTGTGAATGGTCCCTGGCCCATGACCTTGCGCTCCATGGCGCCCTTGATTGCCCTGGCTCCCCTGCTCAGTGGATTGAGCGCTCCCCGTGCGCAAGCAGCTGAGCCCCAGGTGCAGCTGCAGCTCAGCTGCTCAGGCACGGTGATCGCTGTGCAGGGCAGCAGCACGCTCAAGCGCGCCATCGCGCGGCTGCGCCTCAATCTCGGGCTCGAGGCCGAGGGCACCAATGCGGCGTCGGCATTGGCGTTGCTGCAGGAGCGGCTCGATCCGGTGCGCCTTGCGCTGCAGTCCCTGGAGGTGTCCGACCTGCGGGTCAGCGCCCCGAGCGTCTGGAGCCATTACGTGCCCGAGGGCAAGCCAGCGGTGTTTGAGGCCAACACCCAGGTCAGCGGGCGACTCGCCCCAGCACAGCTGCAAAACCTGATCAGCCAGGTGGGGGGCCTGCCGGGGGTGCGTCTCGCCCCGGTCGAGGCCGAGCCCGACAAGCAGGCCGATGCCCGTGTCAGCCGCCAGTTGCTGCAGGCGGCCTATGGCGATGCTCTGCAGCGTGGCCAGACCCTGGCCGCAACGCTGGGGTTGCGACGGCTGCGTCCGCTGCAGCTGCAAGTCGACGGCGGGGTGCGTCCTGAGCCGATGGTGGCGCTAGCGATGCCCCGCAATGCCGCCGCTCCCTTGGACCCTCGCGAGTTGCCCGAACCCAGCGACAGCCTCAGCCTGAGCATCACCTTTTGCGCCAGCCCCTGAGCCTCAGCTCAGTTCGACCCGGTTGCGGCCGGCCTCCTTGGCCCGGTAGAGGGCCTGATCGGCGCGCTCAAGGGTGGCCTCGCGGGGTTCGCCGGGCCGGTGCCGGGAGCCTCCGACCGAAATGGTGACCTGCAGCGGCTCTTCGGCCTGGGCGACGCTCACTTGCCGCTGCTCCACCGCCCGCCGCAGCCGTTCGCCCACTGCCAGCGCCTGCTCTGGACCGGGCAGCTGGGACGCCAGCACCAGAATCTCCTCACCGCCGACCCGCACCACGTGGTCACCGGGGCGCATGGTGGCCTCGAGCGCCTGCGCCACAGCCACCAGCACCTGATCACCCACGGCGTGTCCCCAGGTGTCGTTGAAGCGTTTGAAGTGGTCGATGTCGACCATGAAGAAGTGCAGGCCGGTGTCGCGGCGCTGCTCGTGCTCGAGAAGTTCGCCGAGGTTCTGGTTGAGCCAGACGCGGTTCTTCAGACCGGTGAGCTGATCGAAGAACGCTTTCTGGCGGTATTGCTTCGATTCGGCATCGCTGCTGCTGGCGGTGCGGTTTGAGCTGTAGAGGCGGCTGCAGACGGTCTGCAGCAGGCGGTTGGCGAAGCGGTGGGAGCGGTTCGCCAGCTCCAGCAGGATGGGGCGCTCCAGGGCCACCAGGGTGGCGTCGGCGGTTGCCAGCACCCAGGCCGAGGTGCGGCTGCCGGTGAGGGTTGAGACCTCGCCCACCAGCTCGCCGACCCGGATCACCCCGATCTCGGGAGCGTCGCTTGGCTGCAGCCTGACCGACAGGGCTCCCGCCAGCAGGATGAAGGCGCGGTCATTGTCGACATTGCCGGCCAGAACCACCTCCCCGCGCTGGATCTCCAGCAGTTCACAGCGCGTCAGGAGCGGCTGCAGGGCGTCGGCCTCAGCGGGCTCGATCAGACCGAGCTGCACCGCTGCGACGCTGTCGAAGGAGCTGACCGGCATGACCGTGGGACATCAAGGAAATGCTGTCGGCCGTTGTCAGCAGCGCCGCAACTATTCCATCCTGGTCAAAGGTTGTTGACTTCGCCATGCTGGCCCCGAACTGTTCGCAGCACCGCAGGACCGCCGCGGTCGCCGCGGGGCTGCTGGCCCTGACCCCGCTGTTGCTGCCCCTGGCTTCTGAGGCGCAGCAGAATCTGCGCAACAGTTTTCCTGGACGGCGGCTCGGTGGGGGAACCCGGGGCGAGTGCAGTGCCCGCCTGCTGGCCAATCTGGTGCCAAGCAACAGCGTGTTCGCTCCTGGCAAGGACGCCACCATCGGCCTGCTCGAGGGGCCCACGGCTCAGCCCCGCCCCCTGCAGCTGAGCTTTAGGCCGGCCAGCGGTAACGCCGACACCACCCCCACCACCCGCGACCTGCCGGCCTCACCGGTTGGACTTGTGCTGCTGACGGTTCCGGCGGTGACGCAGCCGACAATCTGGGAGTCGGGCTACCGCTGCGACCAGAGCGCCACGGCCGGCAGTGGCACCGATGGTCTCAGCTTCGTCGAGACGGCCTCACCGCCGGCGGTGAGCTTGCTGCTCAAGGATCAGCAGAGCGACGACCGCAGC
>CAYFMB010000240.1:0-3286 GCA_964344095.1 uncultured Klebsiella sp. | reverse complement strand
CACCCGACCATCAGCTCGCCAACAGCGGTGTTCAGCCACGCTTTCGCACCCGAACGGGATGCGAAAAGATTCGCTTGCTGCAAAACCAGCTCCCCGATCCGATGGTTCGGCTTGGGGCCTACAGCGGCAGCTGGAGTTTTGCCGGCGTTAACAGTCCATCACTCAATGGAATGGCTCCGAGCCCTGTCCTCAGCAGCGGCACACGCAACAGCGGTGCCTACGGCTATCTGGCAGTGCCGTTGGGTGCGCAAGCGCGCCTGTGGCTCAATGGCTCCGTTGGTTTTGATCCAGCAGTGAATCCGGTTCCGGGCTTCCTGGCCGGCGGTCTGGTGCAGCAGGGGTTGATCCCATCACGCCCTCAGGACCTTGTTGTGCTCGGCGTTGCCAATGCCTGGGCATCTCCGTCCTTCAATCCTGCCCAGAGCAATCAGGGCTTCATTGAGTTGAGCTACCAGCTTCAGCTCAGCCGCCGCTTGTCGCTGCAGCCTTTCAGCCAACTACTGCTCAATCCTGGAGGCACGGCTGCGGCTGGGGTGCTGACACTGGGGATTCAGTTCGACTGGAGTCTGTGATGCATGGCGTTCACCTTGCCGCTGTGGGAGTTGCAGCGGGGATTGAAGAACAGGTGTTGCCTGCAGCTTTGCCTGCAAAGCGATCGGCAATCCAGGGCAGATAGATCGGCTCTGAAGATGTCGGTGTTGTGAAGTGGGTGTTGTTGCCGATTAGCTCTAGGCGGGTGATTTGGGCACCGTTCGCGCAAGCTTGCTTGGCGTAGACCTGGTGCATCACCGGCGGCACGACCGTGTCGTGGTTGCCCCAGGTGATCAGCACCGGCGCCACGGGTTTGTCGCTCGCGACCAGATCCCGGTTGATTGCCCGGGTCCAGGCCAGGGCATGGGTTGGCTTGGGCTGGAAGATGCCGACCAGATCGTTGCCGTAGGTGTAGGAATAGGACGCACCTAGCTCATGCACGCATTTGTTGCGCATCAGGGTGCTCACGGTGGACACATCTTTGGCGGTGAAGACGTCAGCGAGCTTGAGGCCTGTGTTGCCGGCCACCATGCCCCAATAGAACATCGACAGGTGGGTCAGGCTGGCGTCGCTGCCGGCCAGCAGCTTGGTGAAGGCCGCAAGCTTTCGTTGGGCCTGGGTTTCGGTGGTGGCTGCGCCGGGATCAACCACCCGTGCATCTGAAGGGGCAAGACCCACAACGCCGACCAGGTTGACGGCAGCGGCACCGTTCTGCTTCTTGAGGTAGCCGTTGAGGCCGGCAGCCATCAACACCGCGCCTCCCCCCTGGCTCCAGCCCATGATCACAGCCCTGGCTCCAGCCTGGGCGGGTTTGAAGTCTTGGGCGGCACGGATCGAATTGATGGTGTCGTAGGCCGCACTGCGGTGCAGTCCGTACTGGTGATCACCAGGGCCGCCCAGACCCTGGTAGTCGGTGGCCACGATGGTGTAGCCGTTGCGGATCAGGGCTTCCATGGCCGGCAGCCCAAAGTCGCTCCAGCTGGTGCCGCTGGGGAGGAAGTATTCGTTGAGTGGCTGGGCGGGTTGGGGCAGCTGGCTTGGGCCGCAGCGGCGGGCGGTACCAGTGGTGCCGTGGGCCCAGGCCACCACCGGCCGGCCGCCGGCAGGAGCCGTTCCCTCGGGAACGACGACCAGTGCTGTGACGACCGTGGGCCTGTTGGCGGCATCTTCGGAGACGTAGGCGATGCGCCAGGCCTTGCTGCCCGGCACGGTGCTTACGGTGGGTTCGGAGGCGAGCACTTTGCCCAGAGGTTTTCCCTGGGGACTGAGCCTGTCGGTTTGGGCGTAGAAGGGCCCCAGGTAGACCTGGGGGGCCGCCACTGCCGGTGGCAGTTGCGTTAGGGCGAGTGCGGCGATGTTCGCTGCCATGGTGAGCCCATGGAGGCCCATTCCTCGCGTCTTGCCAGTGATCATGGGGCCCAGGTCCAGATGCTTCAAAAAATCATGCTGGCTTCCAGAACATCGTTTTTGATTGCCTTGAGAAAGTCTTGGTAATCGCGCTCCGATTGATCGGCGTAGGCGACCGCATAACTTTCCATCGCCAGATCAAAGGCTTTGCCCATTTCTAAGTAGTTGGCGATGGCAACCCCGTCACCACTGCGTGCATGGGCCTTGGCCAGCACGCGGCCGCACAGCTCGCCATAGATCTCCAACCCCGTGGCATCGAGGGCGGTCATGTCGATCGAGCCTTTCCAGTTGCGCAGCAGGCGAAAGTAAAACTCGCCTGTTGGTGCAGTGGTCCAGCCCAGGGCTGGATCACTGGCGCTTTGCATGAGCCGCTGGCCTTCGATCACCCGCTGGCCCTGGTGCACCGGTGGCGCACTCGTCGCATAGGGAGCCAGCACCGAGGCTTCGGCCTGTTTGCTCTGCAGTAGCAGCACATCGTCGGGATGGGGACCCACAAACAGGCCGATGGCGCAGCGGGTCCCCACCGAGCCCACACCTACCGCCTTGAGTGCCGCGTCAACACAGCGATAGTGCGCCATGAACTGGCGCATGTCAGCCCTGATCGAGTTGAGGTAGCCATCGATCATCTGATCGACCAGTTGACTCCAATGCAGATCGGCAACCCAATGCTGGTCGAGCAGAGCATGGCGCCAGACCAGCGGGGGGTCGTGGCGCAGTTGCAGCTGACCGTCGGGCCCGGTTTCGCAGAGCTTGCCGGCTGCTTCACGGCTGGTGCGCGACCTTGCCTTCGCACTGGCTTTGTCGAAGAGTTTTCGCAGTGGTGCATGGTCGACGCCGTTGATGTAAGCCTCAAGATCGATGCGATGGGCCCAGACCACCTGCCATTCCTGACTGGCCAGGTGCTGCATCGTCTTGCGATAGGCCCTGGCGGTACGGCGGGCTGCACGCGCTTGTTGCTCCTGGCTCAGGTGCAGATTGCGAGCCGCGAGCACAGCGCTGGTGACGAGCCGTTTGACGTCCCACTCAAATGGGCCCCGTACCGTCTCATCGAAATCGTTGATATCAAACAGCAGCGTGCCTTCGGGAGAGCGGTAGAAACCGAAGTTGCTCAGATGACAGTCGCCGCAGAGCTGCACCTCAAGACCCGTGCGCGCAGCATTGCCCAGGTCGTGGGCCATGACCGCCGGCGTACCCCGGTAAAAGGCAAAGGCGTTTTGCGCCATGCGGCTATGCCGCACCGGCACCAGCCAGGGCAAGCGGTTGGCTTCCTGGTGTTGCAGCACGGCGATGGGGTCGCGCCGATCGGCAGCAGGGTGCCACTGGCCCAGCGATTCCATGCTGAGCGTTG
>CAYFMB010000239.1:0-3290 GCA_964344095.1 uncultured Klebsiella sp. | reverse complement strand
AGCCATCGGCGATCACGGCTTGCAGCTCTTCCAGCAGCTGGCGGCCGCGCGGCCGGCTGAGCGCCAGCGGCAACCGTTCAACGTTCTGACCCACTGCAACGCCGGCTGGCTGGCCACGGTCGACTGGGGCACGGCCCTGGCTCCCATCTACAAGGCCCACCGCGCCGGACTCAACATTCACGTCTGGGTCGATGAGACCCGCCCGCGCAACCAGGGCGCCTCGCTCACCGCCTTTGAGCTGGGCCGCGAGGGGGTGCCCCACACCGTGATCGTCGATAACGCCGGCGGCCACCTGATGCAGCACGGCCAGGTGGATGCGGTGATCGTCGGCACCGACCGCACCACCCGCACCGGCGACGTCTGCAACAAGATCGGCACCTATCTCAAGGCCCTGGCCGCCCGCGACAACGGCATTCCCTTTTATGTGGCCTTGCCTGCGTCCACGATCGACTGGACTGTGGCCGATGGCGTGGCCGAGATCCCGATCGAGGCCCGCAGCTCCGCCGAGGTGACGCACATCCAGGGCCGTGTGGATCAAGCGCCCGCTGCATCAGGGGCTGCAACCAACGCGCTGATGACCGTGCAGCTCACCCCCGATGGCAGCACTGGCTTCAACCCGGCCTTTGACGTGACGCCGGCGCGGTTGGTGACGGCCCTGATCACCGAGCGCGGAGTGTGCGCTGCAACTGAAGCCGGGCTGCGCGGGATCTACAGCTAGCGAAGTCTGATCGCGAAGTCTGATCGCCAAGTCTGATGGCTGTGCCTGAATCGAGCTCCGTTGCGCTTCGTTGGGTTCCTTGGCGTTGCTTTGTGCTTCTTGGCGCTCCGTTGCGGTGTCCTTGGGTTCGTGACCATGGTCATGACCATGGTCACTTGTACAAGGGCTCCAGACTTGCGGCACCACTCCCGCTCAGGACGACAGGCCTGTCAGGACAAGTTTGCCGATGGTGCGCTCGCCTTCCAGCAGGGCGTGGGCCGCGCGCAGGTTGGCGGCGTTGATGGCCCCCAGGTTGGTATGGACGGTGCTGCGCAGCGCTCCAGCGTCCACCAGCTCGCCGATGCGGCTCAGGATGCGGCCCTGCTGCTCCAGATCGGGGGTGCCGTACTGGGCGCGGGTAAACATGAACTCCCAGCACAGCCGCGCGCTCTTGGCTTTGAGCAGGGTCTGATCGAGTGGGCCGCGGTTGCCCACGATCGCCAGGATCGCCCCCTGGGGCGCCACCAGTTCGGCCATCTGCTGCCAGTAGGCGTCGGTGTCGGCGAAGTTGGCGATCCAGGGGATCGAGTTCGTGCTCCCTGGGCTGTGGTCCAACGCGGCCAGTTGTGGTCCCAGCGGCTGGCTGTGGTCGATCACCGCATCCGCCCCCAGCTCAAGGCACCAGGCCCGGCTTTCGGGCCGTGAGGCTGTGGCGATCACCCGCAGCCCGGCACGGCGGGCCAGCTGGATCGCCAGCGAGCCCACACCACCGGCTCCGCCAATGATCAGCAGCGTCTGGCCCTGCTGGGTCGGTGTGGGTTCGGGGCACAGCCCCAGGCGTTCAAACAACCCCTCCCAGGCGGTGAGGCCTGTCAGCGGTAGGGCCGCTGTTTCGGCGGGGTTCAGGCTGTCGGGAGCGCGGCCGCAGAGGCGCTGATCGAGGGCCACCAGCTCGGCGTTGCATCCCTGGCGGGTCACATCGCCGGCAGCCATGACCCGATCGCCCACCTGCCAGACGCCTGCTGCCGCGGTCTCAGCACCCAGGGCCTCGACCACGCCACAGCAGTCAAAACCCAGCACCAGGGGGGGCTCATGCCAGCGCTGGTCGTCGGGTCCTTTGCCGGCCCTGAGTTTGGTGTCGACCGGGTTGACCCCGACCGCCTCAACCCGCAGCAGCAGGTCCTGGGGGCGCAGCTGCGGAGGGGGCAGTTCCAGATCCAGAAGCGCTTCGGCGTCGTGGATCGGCAGGTGACGGCGCAGGCCCACGGCGCGCATGGCTTTTAGGCTCAGGACTGGCAAAAGCATGATCTCGCGTGGATGAGGCGGCCTTGCGCCAACAGGTGGTGGACACCGCCAGGGCGCTCAACGCCAGTGGCATCAACCAGGGCACTTCGGGCAACGTCTCGACCCGCATTCCAGGCGGCCTGCTGATCACGCCCACGTCGCTGCCCTATGAGCAGATGGAGCCAACCGATCTGGTGGCCCTTGATCTGCAGGGGCAGCCCCTGCGCGCCGACCAGCGGCGCCCGTCATCGGAATGGCGCCTCCATGCCGACATTTTGCGAGGTCGGCCCGAAATCATGGCGGTGGTGCACTGCCACTCCACCAGCGCCACCGCCCTGGCCTGTCATGGCCGCGGCATTCCTGCCTTTCACTACATGGTGGCGGTCGCCGGGGGTGACTCGGTGCGCTGCGCTCCCTACGACCTGTTTGGCACCCAGGCGTTCTCCGATGGGGCGTTGAGCGCCCTGCAGGACCGCCAGGCTGCTCTGCTGGCCCATCACGGCCAGGTGAGCATGGGCGCAACGCTGCAACAGGCGTTGCGGCTGGCGATCGAGGTCGAAACTCTCGCCCGCATGTACCTGCAGGCTCTGGCCCTGGGCGAGCCCTCGCTGCTCAGTACTGAGCAGATGCAAGCCGTGCAGCGGCAGTTTCGCGACTTGCTCTATGGCGCCGGTTGAGGAGCGCTGCGGCTCAGCAGGAGCGCCAGCACGATCCACAGAACGGTGAGGCCTAGACACAAAGCGGTCCAGACCGGCAAGCCCCAGCTGGCGATGGCCAGTGGTGCCATCACCGTGATGACGCCGCCGGCCAGCAGCGGCTGCAGCAGCAGTTGTTTGATCGAAAACGGCGTGAGCGCATTGCTTTGGTCGTTGGGGTCGGCCATGGCCAGCAGCAGCAGGCCGCTGGCGGCCACACCGGTGGCCTGGCCGAACTCCAAAATGCCGCGCTCAAACCAGGGGGCTGGCAGGCTGCGGCGCGCCAGTAGCAGCACCACCGCCAGGTTCCAGACCAGACCCACCACGGCCAGTACCGTGAGCGGCAGCCAGTCCTGGGCCAGCAGGGCCAGATCGAGGCAGGCGGTGGCCGCCACGATCAGCAAATCGGCCGACACCGTGCCCAGGCGGCTCTGAATTTTGGGGCAGGCCAGATCGCCGGCACCGCAACGCTCCAGCACCAGGCGCACCAGCAGCGAGCCGATCAGCGCCAGCGGAAACACCGGCAGCGCATCGATCACCACGGCAAAGCCGCCGCCGGTGCGGGCCGCCAGCTGTTGCAGCAGGGCCATCAGGCCGCAGCCGATCGCCACGGC
>CAYFMB010000238.1:0-3293 GCA_964344095.1 uncultured Klebsiella sp. | reverse complement strand
GCATCGGCCGTGCCTCCAGCGGCCAGGTCGGCGAGCTCCAGAAACTCCTTGATGTGCTCGGCTGAGGCGACCTGGTTGAGGTAGCGGAATCCCATAGACCGATGCCCGGCGGCTTAAGACGAGGCCTCAGCGTAAGGGTGAACGGCGGTGGGAATCACCTCACACAGCACCATGGTCTGCAGTGCGCTGACCAGCTCTGCCTCGACGGCCAGGCGCAGCGCATCGATCTGACGTGCCGTCATGGCCGATGCCGGCTCGACATAGGCCACCGCTGTGATGGTGCGTCCCAGACGGATCATCGCCAGCTCGATCAGCTCACAACCCTGCAGTTTCAGGGCGGGGATGATGGCACTGCTGCAGCGGCTTTGGGTGGTTGCACTGATCGACTGGCTGGACCCTGCTGCTTCGGCCACGGCGGCCTTGAGAATGCCAATGGGTTCCCCCAGCAACGCCGCGCTCAGCACCAGCACCAGCAGGGCATCGGCGATGGGCACCAGCGCAGCCAGCGGCGTTCCCAACAGCAAGGGTGACCCCAGTAGGGCGATGCCGGTTCCTGCTGAGATCAGTGCATCAAAGCGGGCCGACACGGCCATGCCCCGCAGCATGTCGCTGTTACGGCCGCTGCGGTTCCAAGTCCCCACAAAGACCCGCCAGAGCCAGAGGTTGAGCAGCACCATGGCGCTGAAGTACAAGCCAAGGCCATCGAGCCTGACCGCAGCGATGCTTCCGCCTTGGATGTGGGTCAGCACCTTGCCGGCAGCTGACACCATCGCAAAGACGATGATCCCTAGCAGCACCAGAGTGCGAAACAGCACATAGAGCGGTTCCTGGCCTGAGGCACCAAAGGGGTAGGCGCGGCTGCGTGGTTGCTGGGCGGCACGACTCACCTGAGCAGCGATGACCGAGGCCCCGGCCATGACGGCGGTGTAGAGGCCATCGAGCAGCAGGGCGTCGGAGCCTGAGCGCAGGTAGAAGACCAATGCACTGACGGCTCCAATGGCATTGCCCAGGCTCCCCAGTCGCAGCGCGCGCGCCTCTGTTGCTGGCTTGCCTTGCAGGGACATGGGGAACGTTCAGGATCGTTGGAGGACTCAGTTCTTTGGCGCGCCTGGTAGAAACGCAAACGGCTTCGCCGGCACAAACTGATGGCTGACATCGCCGCTGTAGGTGCGCCCGCCAGAGGCATTCAGCTGCTTCACCGGTTGACCGGCACTGAGGTTGAAGGCATCCAGCTTGACCCAGAAGGCCGAGGGCGCCGTGGCCGAGTCAAAGATCAAGGTCCGTTCCTTCTGGTCGTAGGTGGTGCGCCACAGCGTCGAGGCGATGTTTGGAAACTTGGGATCGCTGACTCCCAAGGGCACGCTCACAGAGCGCATGACCCCCAAGACCGACGCCATCGCCTGAAAGTCGAACACTTGGCCCGGTACCGCCGTGATCAGATTGGCGTCCTTGGTTTTTGGGATCGCATTGACTAGATAGGACGCGCGAGCAAAACGGTCTGCAGCTCGTGCTGTTCCAGGCATAAACACGCTGCCACCAATCTCCTGCCAGTAGCTGTTGAGGGCCAGCTGTTGGTCATAGGTCGGTGAATTGGTCATCACCGTGTATTGCTTGCCGTGATGGATGACGAGCTTGCCGTTGACATACTCAACGATCGCCGAATCGCCGCTGGGATCGGAGATCGACAGATGTCCCTGCGCGGGCTCGCCATCGGGCAGAAGCGGCGCCACGATTCTGAATGGCTCCTTGTCAAGCGCGCTGACGGCTTCACTGACCGTGGCGTAGTTGTCGAGCACGTATTGCGCCCAGGCCGCAATGCTCAGGGTCGGTTTGCCTTGGGGTTTGCCGTAGTTCGATTCAGCTAGATACAGGGTGTTGGCCACAAGGCCTTTTTCGTTGATGCCATCAACGGTGGCGATGTCATACATCGACACCACAAGGCTGCCGTACTTGGAGGTCCATCGCACTGTGCTGGGCCCGGTGGCTCCATCGCGGGCTATGCCGCGGGGCATGGCCCAGATGCTCGGGCTGTTGTCCTTATGCCAATCCATGGAGCGCCCGGTGATCACCGTCTGATTGGCCCCGGTGTAAAGAATGCGGGTGCAGGCTTGCGCCACCGATGCTCCCAGACAAGCCAGAGAGGTGAGAGCCATGACGGCTCCGGCTTGCAGCAACACAGCTGGGAGACGTTGATTGGTCATTGGCCATAAAAAGGCTGCCCTCACCCTCGCTAGCAGGGGTTGGACAGCCTTGATGGTTTGAAGCTTGATCTGTTGCTGATCGAGATCAGCCGCCCCAGTCTTGGTCAGCTGTTGGCCGTTTCAGCAACGCCTTCGCTCAGCAGAGGCGAAAATCGCTCCTTTTCAGGAATGGCGGTGTATTCGGCCACGATGGCGCGGAACTCGTCGCCATCGAGGCTCTCCTTCTCGATCAGCACGTCGACAACCCGGTCCATGCAGGTGCGATGGGCCTCCACAAGCTTGACCGTGTCGACGTAGCAGTTGTGCACGATGGCGCGCACGGCTTCATCGACCTTGGTGGCCATGGCATCAGAGCCATCGCTGCGGGTCATCAGATCGCGGCCCAGGAACACCTCCTGGCTGCCGGCTTCGAGCGAGAACTGACCGATCTCGCTCATGCCGAAGCGCGTCACCATCTGGCGGGCGATCGAAGCCACTTGCTGGATGTCACCACCGGCACCGGTGGTCACTTCTTCATGGCCGAACACCACCTGCTCAGCCGCACGGCCGCCGAGGGCGCCCATGATGCGGGCGCGCAGCTGGGCGCGGCTCACCAGCATCTGCTCCTCATCGGGCGAGAACCAGGTGAGGCCCTGAGCCTGACCGCGGGGAATCAGAGTCACCTTCTGCACGGGGTCGTGCGCTTTGACGAGAGTGCCCACAAGGGCATGGCCGACTTCGTGATAGGCGATCAGACGCTTACTGCGACCATCGGTCAGGGGTTTGCCCTCCATTCCAGCAATCACACGATCGACGGCATCGTCGATCTCGGCGAGGCTGGTGGCGTCCTTGCGGCGGCGGGCGGTCAGGATCGCTGCTTCGTTGAGCAGGTTGGCCAGATCAGCACCCGAGAAGCCGGGGGTCCGGCGTGCAATGGCTTCCAGGCTCACATCGTTGGCGAGCTTCTTGTTGCGGCTGTGCACCTTCAGGATCGAGAGGCGACCCTTGATATCGGGCACATCGACCTGCACCTGACGGTCAAAACGGCCGGGACGCATCAGCGCCGAATCGAGCACATCGGCCCGGTTGGTGGCGGCAATGATGATGATGCCG
>CAYFMB010000237.1:0-3296 GCA_964344095.1 uncultured Klebsiella sp. | reverse complement strand
TGTGACCACCTGAGCGGAATCGAGCGAGCCACTTGTAGGCGGTGCGCAGGCTGATCTCCGCCTGGGCAACAACTGCCGAAAGGGACTCGCCCAGGTTCATGTGTCGGCGCAGCAGGCATTCGCGGCTCAGGAGTGTCAGCCGAGCGTACGGTTGGGTAGCATGCGACGGGAGATCAGTGGATCGGCGAAGATACACAGACCATGACGACCTCACACACCCTTGTCAGCTGAACAACCTGCTGGCACGACACAACAAAATAAGCTCTTGGAAACCGCAAGAGGCGGAACAGATCAGGGGCAGCATCCAAGTCAGTGCCTGAGGCTGGATCTGCCTTCGACCGGTTTTCCAGAGCTTCCCTAAGGATGCTCTGGAAAACCCCCGAAAACGCTCCTGGCAGGTCCCTGGATCCCAGTGGGGACAGCAATGGACGCGGGTTTGGGGCCGGTTTTCCAGTGCTTCCCTAAGCAAAGAGGGCAACCAAAAGCGGCCCCAAGAATTCAGGCATGGCCGCGCCTAGCTGCCGAGCTGTACGTGCCAGCCACAGAATAGGCACCCCCTTGGAGGGAAGTAAGCCCCGCAGGCAGGGCGATCAGAGAAAGGATTGAAGCCAGAGCAATGAGCTTGGGCATGGTGGGAAGACCCTTGAAAACCGCATGAGCGTACACCACTACCTGATGCTTCTCGGTTATGTCCAGAAAGGAGTACAAATAGGGCGAAAAACTAGCTTAAGTGTAGCAAAGGCTACTAAAGCGCTATGGGTTTACGCCTTCATCTGGCGCATCGATCCCTGCCTGGGCTGTCAGACCCGCGAGATGCTCTCCTTGATCAATGTATCGGCGCAGCAGTCGTACCCGGCTGAGGGGTGTCAGCCGGGCGTTCGGGTGGGTATGCATGGGTCGTGAGGTCAGTGGATCGGCGGTGACACCCGGACCATGACGACCTCACACCCCCTTGTCAGCTGAACAACCTGCTGGGACTACACACCTACCCGTCTGTTGCCCCTTGCGCCCTCGCTTTGCTCTCGGCAGCCCCTGCGCCCTCTCTCGCCCCTTCCCGAGAGCCCATCGGGGGACACACCTTCCATTGTCCTCAACGCCCCGAGAGCGGGCCCCTCGCTCGGCGTGCCGACCGTTTCGGCGGGCTGGTCTGGTCGGAGGGGCCTGGGCGCTGGGTCGCGTTAATCAACCCGTAAATCAACCCCGTGATCAACCCGTTCACTCAAGTGCGGCCACGGCTTCGGCTGAGAAGCCTTGCTGGAACTGGGCCGGAAGGGATCTGGGGAGGCAAGCCGGCTAACGGATTTGAACCGATGGCCTTCGCTTTACAAAAGCGCTGCTCTACCGCTGAGCTAAGCCGGCGTTGGATCCAGTGTAAGGGCTGTGGGTTGAGTGTTCGTGCTGTTAACCCTTCTGCAGGCTCTGCAGGGTGGCGTAACGCACCAGCTCGGCGCCCTTGAGGCCCAGTTTGGTGCTCAGGTTGCGGCGGTGGGTTTCAACGGTGTACACCGAGAGCTGCAGCACCTCGGAGATCTGGTTGTTGCTGAGGCCCTGGCCGATCAGCAGCAGCACCTCGGTTTCGCGGGCGGTCAGGGGCTGGCGCACCGCGGGGGCCTTGGTTAGCAGTTCGTTGATTTCGTCGCCCAGACAGTCGTAGGCCTCAATTTTGTCGATCACGGCATGCAGCATCGTCTGCAGCGACGGCGGGCAGACGATGCTGCTGGCCTGGGCCGACAGCACGATGAGCTGCGCCTCAGGTTTGAGCTGTGCCAGGGCCTCGGCCACAGACACGCCACTCTGGTCGGGCAAGGACAGATCGAGAATTAGCAGATCGGGCCGGTGCTGCTGACAGGCGGCAATGCCATCGGCAGCACTGCAGGCGGTCGCGACCACCTCTAGTCCCTGGTGGGTGTGCAGCATGCCGACCAGCAGCTGCAAAAACATGCGCTGGTCTTCGACGACCACGCAGGTCAGGGTGTGGGAGGCACTGGTACGGCGTGGGCTCATCGCCGCCGAACCTACAAAGTTTGAAGGCCGTGGGCCATCGTGACTTCTTGGTCGTTGCTGTGCAGGCACGCCGAGCAGTCACGCGGATTGTGCGGTGCTCAGCCAGGTATCAACGCCTCGTGTAGAAGCGCCATCGCCTCACTCAGTTCATGTCGGTTTCGGGTGGTGCCAGCGGCAGCTCCAACCTCAGTTCGGCACCGCTCAGTTGTGCGCTGCGGCCTACGTGCAGTGTGCCACCGTGGTTGGTGACGCAGGTGCGCACCACAAACAGGCCCAGGCCGCTGCCGCTGGCTTTGGTTGTTTGCAGCAGGGTGTCGGCAGTGGGCTCCAGGCCAAAACCCGCGCCGTTGTCGGCCACCCGCACAATGGCTCGCTGGCCCTGCCGCTCCAGGCTGACCAGGAGCTGCCGCTGGCCCGGTGGTTGGGGGGCTATCGCTTCGATGGCGTTGCGCAGCAGGTTGCCGATGGCCATTTGCAGTTGGGCTGCATCACCCAGCACCAGCAGCGACGTACCGCCGAGGCCTTGGCGGTGCAGCTGCACCTGATGGTCGCGCAGCTGTCGTTTGAGTTGTTTGAGGGCGCTGTTGATCACCACAGCCAGATCGGTGGGGCAAAGCTCGGTCTGCACATTGCGCAGCAGCATGCGCATGCGCTCGATCACCCGGCTCACCTGTTGTGACTCGGCGTCCAGGTTCAGCACCAGCTTGCGCGCCTGCTCGACATCGAGCGGTCCCTGGCGCAGCTGTTGCTCAGCCTGCTGACACAGCAATCGAATCGTGCTCAACGGCAGGTTGATCTCATGGGCAATGGCCGCGGCGGTGAGGCTGGTGCGCAGCTTCTGCTTCAGGTTCAGATCTCGGGCCTGAATGGCTTCGATCAGTTCGTCTAATGCGCTTTGGATCTGCCCTACCTCGCGAAAGCGCGAGGCGTCTTCGGTTGGCGCGCCGCGGGGGTGTGACTCCAGAGCGCCCATGCGATGGCGCAGCTGTTCCAGCTGGGCGCTGAAGCGCGCCACCGGGCCAAACAGCAGCTGGTGCAGCCGCCGGTTCTTCCAGGCAAACAGCAGTAGGGCCAGCAACCCCACCACCAGGCTGGGCAGCACGACCAGCTGGCGCTGGATGACCAGCTTCTGGGCCGGTATGAGGGTGACAAAGTGCCCCCCCAGTCCGCGGCTGTTGGCGATCACAGGCAGCCATTGCCGCTCTCCCTCGCCGAGCAAATAGGTCTGCCTTGAAGCGGCGTGGCTCAGATCGAGGGCGGCCCCCCCCCCAGGCCGTCTTGCTGGCCAACAT
>CAYFMB010000236.1:0-3308 GCA_964344095.1 uncultured Klebsiella sp. | reverse complement strand
TGCGATCGCCGCCCTTGACCTCCCAGGTCACATCGCGCAGCACCTCGCCCGTGGGATAGATCTTGCTGATCTTTTCGAGGCGCAGCACGGCAGCAGGGGCACAGGATCGGCGGCGCCTGCGGCGCGCGCTCAGCCCATCATCCCGTTCGGCCAAACTGCAACGTGCTGCACGTCACGGTGCCCCGATGGTCAAACGGCTCGAGCAGGTGGCGGCGCTGGTGGTGGCCGCCGGCTTGGCGATCGTCAGCTATTGGCTGTTTTTCAGCTGGGCTCAAGGGGGCGGTTCCGATCAGCGTCAGCGACGCTCACAGGCCGCCGCGGGCCTTGAGCAGCCACTGCTTGCTGGCGGCGTCATCGAGCGAGGCGATGTGGGCTTTCACCTCCTCGGCCGTGACCGGCAGGTTGTGAGCGGCCCCCAGCTCAACGATGCGGGTCAGGGCGCCTGATGGATCCTGCAGCGCCTGACGAAACAGGGCCTGTGTCAGGCCCGCATCAGCGCTGATCAAAGCGTAGAGGGCGGCGGCGTTGCCGCTGCTGGTGGTCATGGGGGCGGGCTGTTCTGCTCGAACCCTATGGGCACCCCATGCTCCTGGCTTGGTTGGTTGCGGCTTGTTGCAGCCGTGTCAAGCGGCCCGAGCCCGGCTCGGTTCTTTCAGTCCGCTGGCCGAGGCGTCTTCCATGCTGCGGGCATCGAGGCACAGCACCTTGCGCAACTGGGCGTAATTGCCAGCGAGGGCGGCATTGCCGTCCTGCTGGGCGCCGTATTCGGCCCGTTGCAGCACATGGTGCAGGTGAGTCAGCAAGTAGGTGCTGATCACGGCCGAAACCAGCACGTCGCTGCGGTCAGCAGTGCGCCGTTTGGCGGTGCGCGGAGCACGGGGAAGGGTGGCCATGGCTCAGGGGTGGGAGTGAGGTTCGGGGAGCGCCAGGGCTGGGCGCCAATCAAGGCCTGGTCGCCAATCCCGGGCCGGGAGCCCGGAGTGTTTGTGTTCCACAAGCATAGTGCTGGATACTACCCTTGCGCATCTCTGTACACTTTTTGGTATCTCGCAGGATCCGCGCCGCCCGTGCCGACGCGACAAACCTCTTCCAATGGCCGGCCCAAGTCGCCGCGGATTCAGGTCGTCCTGCCCGAGGAGCTCTGCGATCGTTTGGCCCAGCTGGCCGAACTCGAGTCACGCACCGTCAGCAACATGGCCAAGGTGTTGATTCAGCAGGGTGTCGAGCGCTTTGAACAGCGTCTGAGCCCGGTGGAGCAGGTGCCATTGAGCGGTGGAGCCGCCGACCGTTTTCGCGAAGCACTCGAGCAGCAGCAGCCCAGGCGATTGCGCGGAGCCCCGCGGCGTCTGCGGCTGCAGCGTCCGTCCTGACCTCAGGGCCGGGCGCACACCCCCAGCACGGTCGGACGCTGTGCTCCGGTGACGCTGGGCCCATTGCCAGCGTGGCCCCGCTGATGCCACCAGGCCAGCAGGGCAAAGGCCAGGGCTTCGCGCTGGTGATCGGCGATGCCCAGCTCGCTCAGCGGACGCACGATCGTGCCGAGGCAGCGCTGCCGCAGCTGGGCCATCAGGGTGGCGTTGCGACAGCCGCCGCCAGCCACCAGCAGCTCCAGGGCCTGGCAGTGCTGCAGGTCCTGGGCCACGCAGGCGGCACTGAAGGCGGTCAGGGTGGCCAGCGCATTGGCGGGCTCAGTGCCTTGCAGCTCGCTCAGGCGGCGCTCGAGATCCGCCTGCCCGAACACCTCGCGCCCGGTCGATTTGGGTGGATGCTGCTGCAGGTAAGGCTCCTGCAACCAGCGGCTGATGCAGGCTTCATCCACCTGGCCGCGGGCGGCCCAGGCACCGCCAAGGTCGCAGCGCTGGCTGCCTCCGCTGAAGCGGGCCACGGCCAGATCGATCAGGCTGTTGGCCGGGCCGCAGTCCCACCCTCGCAGCGGCGCTGCGCGTGATGGGCCCTGGGCAGGCGGAATCAACGTCAGGTTGGCGATACCCCCCAGGTTGAGCACGGCCCGCCAGCCGCCGGTGGGGCCAAGCAAGGCTTGATCAGCGGGAGGCACCAGTGGTGCACCCTGACCGCCCAGGGCCAGATCGGCGGCCCTGAAATCGAACACCACCGGTCGCTCCAGCAGGGCTGCCAGCAGCGGTCCTTGCAGCAGTTGCTGGCTAGCCCCCCGCCGCTGGTCTGTAGGGGGGCGGTGCCACACGGTTTGCCCGTGGCAGCCGATCAGCTCGGCCTGGCCGCGGGGGTCGCAGGCACGGGCTGCGGCAGCCTGCGCTTCGGTGACCGCCTCGCTCAGGGCTAGCCAATCGGCAGGGGCCAGTGGGGTGCCCTGGCCCAAGGCCAGCACCTCCCGGTGCAAGGCCGAGGCATAGGGCAGTGAGGCCGATTCGAGAATCCGCCAGCGCGGACGCTGCGGCGGACCCGTGAACTCGGCCAGCACCGCGTCGACGCCATCGGCGCTGGTGCCGCTCATCAGGCCCAGAACCTTCATGCCCTCAGGTGCTGGGCAGGGCTTCGAGGGCCTCGGTACTGCCCATCACCACCAGCAGCTGATCGGACTGCAGCACCTGGGAGGCGGGCGGATTCACCGTGAGCTGGTTTTCGGGGCCGGCCGCAAGCACGCTGACGTTGTAGTTCTTGCGCAAATTGAGATCGCGCAGCGATTGCCCGACAAAGGTGCTGGGCACTTTGATTTCTTCAATGCTGTTGCGGTCGTCGAGTCGCAG
This sequence comes from uncultured Klebsiella sp., assembly GCA_964344095.1. Lineage (GTDB taxonomy): Bacteria > Cyanobacteriota > Cyanobacteriia > PCC-6307 > Cyanobiaceae > RGUW01. Next base: position 582 of record CAYFMB010000236.1, on the reverse strand, counting down.
ACGCTCCAGCAGGTTGGGCCGCACCAGTTCCATGCCCAGACGGGTGCCCTGCATCTTGGAGGGGAACACCACCTTGTCGGCACCGACGCGGCGCAGCATTTTGTCGTGCAAATCGCTGGTGGCCCGAGCGATCACCTGCTTGACCCGGCTGCCCTGACCGTCTTTGACAATCAGTGTGGCGGTGATGCTGGCTTCGATCGGTTCGCTGATCGCCACGACCACCGTGGCCAGATCGAGCACGCCGGCGGCCCGTAGCGCTTCTTCATCGGTGCAGTCGACAACGCGCGCTTCGATCGCTGGGGCCAGCTGGCGCAATTCATCGATGGCCCGTTGGCTCGTATCGATGGCCAACACATCGGCCCCGAACCGCATCAGCTCCAGGCACACAGCTGTGCCGAAACGACCCACACCGATCACGGCAAATGCCTGGTTTGTGGCATCGGAGCCGCCTTGCCATTGCCACCACTGATTCATGACGCTGGGCGAAGCCCGGGAGGCCTGGCAATTCTGGCCCCCCGGTCCTGCTTCCTGCGCTCAGCGGTTGGGTTGGGGCGTCAGGCGCAGGTAGGGCTTGATCTCGGT
>CAYFMB010000235.1:0-3319 GCA_964344095.1 uncultured Klebsiella sp. | reverse complement strand
TCGCGCTCGGGCCGGCCGGTCTCCTCAAGGCTGAACACACCACCGCCCACCAGGGTCCAGCCGGGCTGGTACCAGTGCTCGCTGGCGGGCTCGAGGATGGCGATCTCGAGTTCGGGGCGGGCCCGGCGCAACTGAGCAGCCGCGGTGATGCCCGCGGCGCCGCCGCCAACAACAAGAATCTGGTGGTGGGTCATGACCTGGTCTGTCCTGTTACTGAGTTTGCAGGGTGAAAGCCGTTGCTGACACCTGGTGCGTTGACAAACTCAGATCGGGCAGCTCATCTCCACCCGCACCGGGGGGGTCTGCCAGATGCGCGAGGCGTACTCGCGAATCGCCCGATCCGACGAGAAAAAGCCGCAGCGAGCGGTGTTCAGCAGACTCATGCGCTGCCAGTTCTGGCGCTGCTGCCAGGCTGCGTCAACCCGGTCCTGAGCCTCTAGGTAGGCCTTGAAGTCAGCGATCACGGCGTAGGAATCGCTACCCACCAGGTTCTGAACCAACGGTTTGAACAACTCGGTGTCCCCGCCACTGAAGTGTCCCGATTCGACCAGGGAGATCACCTGATCGACAACGGGGTCGGCGGCCACCCATTCCCAAGGCCGATAGCCATCGCGATGCAGCGCGGCGATCTGTTCGGTGGTGCGACCGAACAGGAAGAAGTTCTGCTCGCCCACATGTTCGAGGATCTCGACGTTGGCGCCATCGAGGGTGCCGATCGTGAGCGCCCCATTGAGGGCAAATTTCATGTTGCCCGTACCCGAGGCCTCCAGTCCTGCTGTGGAGATCTGCTCAGAGAGGTCAGCCGCCGGATAAATCGTCTCGGCCAGCTTCACATTGAAGTCGGCCAGAAACACCACCTTCAGCAACCCCTTGGTGTCGGGGTCGCTGTTGACCACCTCGGCGATGCCGTTGATGAAACGGATGATCAGCTTGGCCATCGCATACCCGGGTGCCGCCTTGCCACCAAAGATCACCGTGCGCGGCACCAGGCCATCGGTCGCACCGTTCTTGATGCGCAGATAGCGGGCGATCACACCGAGAGCGTTGAGGTGCTGGCGCTTGTATTCATGGATGCGTTTGACCTGAACATCGAAGAGGCTGGTGGGATCCACCAGCAGCCCGTTGCGCTGATCGATGCGTGCGGCCAGACGCCGCTTGCTCTCGAGCTTGCAGGCCCCCCAACGCTCCACAAATGCACTGTCATGCTGCAGCGACTCCAGCTGCTGCAGCCCTTCAATCTGGGTCGGCCAGCTGGGGCCCACGCACTGGCTCAGCAGGTCATGCAGACCAGGGTTGGCCAGGGCGAGCCAGCGGCGGGGGGTAACGCCGTTGGTGACATTGGTGAACTTCTCGGGCCACAGCGCAGCGAAATCGGGAAACAACGAGGTCTTGACCAGCTCGCTGTGCAGTGCGGCGACACCATTGACATGGTGACTGCCCACCACCGCCAGATGGGCCATGCGCACGGCTTTGGCGCCGCTGTCATCAATGATCGAGACACGCCGCAGGATCTGCTCATTGCCGGGGTGGCGGAGCCGCACCTGCTGCAGAAAGCGGCCATTGATCTCATAGATCAACTCCAGATGGCGCGGCAACAGCGAGGCAAACAGGTCCAACCCCCAGCACTCGAGCGCCTCGGGCAACAGGGTGTGGTTGGTGTACCCCAGCGAGCCTGAGGTGATCGCCCAGGCCTGATCCCAGTCCATGGCGTGCTCATCGATCAGCAGCCGCATCAGCTCGGCCACCGCGATCGCCGGATGGGTGTCGTTGAGCTGCACGGCCCAGTGCCGCTGAAACTCGGCAATGGCGATGCCGCGGCGCTGCAGATTGGCAAGCATGTCCTGCAACGAGCAGCTCACAAAAAAGTGCTGCTGCATCAAGCGCAGACGACGGCCCGCGGCGGTGCCGTCGTTGGGGTAAAGCACCTTGGAGAGGGTCTCCGAACCCACCTTCGCCTCCACCGCTCCGTGGTAGTCGCCGCTGTTGAACGCGTTGAAATCAAAGGATTCGGCTGCTTCAGCACGCCACAGGCGCAGGCGGCCGCAGTTGTTGACCCGGTAGCCCGCGACCGGCACATCGTGAGGGATCCCGATCACCAACTCCGCAGGAATCCAACGCACCCGGTAGCGGCCCTGCTCGTCGTGCCAGACCTCGGTGCGCCCACCGAAGCCGACACTCTGGGCTTTGGTGGGATGCACCAGCTCCCAGGGCCAACCGCCCTTGAGCCACTTGTCGGTGACCTCAACCTGCCAGCCACCCTTGATCAACTGATCAAAGATGCCGAATTCGTAGCGAATGCCATAACCCGTGGCCGGGATCTCAAGCGTCGCCAGCGATTCGCAATAACAGGCAGCCAGGCGGCCCAGACCGCCGTTGCCCAAACCGGGCTCTTCTTCAACGCCAAAGATCTGCGCAGGATCGCTGATGCCAAAGCGGTTCAACGCCTCGGCAGCTTCGCTCTGCAGCCCGAGCATCAGCAGGTTGTTGGCCAGCTGGGGGCCGATCAGAAACTCAGCCGACAGGTACGCCACCGCCTTGGGCTTCTGCTGACGCCACAGGTCCTTGGACGCCAGATGGCGCATCAGCAGACGGTCGCGCACCGCGTAACTGAGCGCCATGTAGAGGTCATGGGGGCTGGCATCGACGGCGCTGCGTCCCAGCGAGAAGAACAGGTGCTCGGCCATGCCCTCGAACAGGTCGTCGGCCGTGAGCCCGGTGCGCTGCCGGTCGCCGTAACTGGCCGGCAGGGGAATCCGAGCGTCTTGCCCGCTACGGGACGGCTGGGTGGTGGTCATCGCGGCACCAGCACAAGGGTCTGCGCTCAAGGTGGCCACAGCCCGGCCAGACGGCAAGCTGGTCGGGGCCTGGTCTTCGCCGCCAGCGGTGGCGTTCTCTCACCCCATGCAGCAGCTGACGATCCGCAGGCCCGACGACTGGCATGTGCACCTGCGCGACGGGGCGCTGCTGCAGGTGGTGGCAGCGGCGACGGCACGCCAGTTCGCCCGGGCGATCGTGATGCCCAACCTGCGCCCGCCGGTCACGACGACGGCGGCGGCGCGGGACTACCGCGAGCGCATCGTGGCTGCCCTGCAAGCCGCAGGTGGTGAGGCCCTCGCCGCCGGCTTCACCCCCTTGATGACGGCATACCTGACCGAAACGAGCGACCCGGCCGATCTAGCAGCCGGTCATGCCGACGGGGTGCTGAGCGCCGTCAAGCTCTACCCGGCAGGCGCCACCACCAACTCGGACGCGGGTGTGCGCAATCTGGCGGCGATCACACCGGTGCTGGAAACCCTCGAGCGCAGCGGCATGCCGCTGC
>CAYFMB010000234.1:0-3324 GCA_964344095.1 uncultured Klebsiella sp. | reverse complement strand
CCGGCCTGCCCCTGGGCGACGACGATCTGGTGGAGCAGCTGTTGCTGCTGCTGTTTGCCGGCTACGAAACCACCGCCTCATCGCTGAGCTGCCTGATTGCGGCCCTGCTGCAAGAGCCCGGCGTGATGCCCTGGTTGCAGCATGAACTGGACACGCTGAGCTGGCCTCCGGCACTCGAGGCTGCCGTCACGGCCTATGACGCAACTGCAGCGCCACGTCTGGCGGCGGTTGTGCAAGAGGTGATGCGGCTCAACCCGCCGGTGGGAGGTTTCTTTCGCCGCACCACCCGCGCGCTAGTGCTTGCCGGTGTGCAGGTGCCGGCCGGCAGCGTCGTGCAGGTCGCCTTGGCCGCCTCGAATCGCTACAGCCAAGCCGGCATTGGCACCGCCAATGGCAATGACCCGGAGCGGTTTTGGCCCCAACGTCACCTGATGCCAGAGACGGGCCTGACCCTGCTGCCGTTTGGTGGCGGCGAGCGGGTGTGTTTGGGCAAGGCCCTTGCCGAGCTAGAGATTCGCCTGATGGCCGTCGGCCTGCTCAAGCAGGTCGCGTTAACGCTGGTGGCCGATCAGGACCTGAGCCTGCAGCTGATGCCCAGTCCCAGCCCCCGCAGCGGTCTGCTGGTGACAGCCGAGACACTGAGTTGAACCGATGGGATCAGGCCAGAACCGTCCCGGCACCGATCAGCCCTGACGGAACACGCCCACGAGTGCCATCACCAGCAAAATGACGCTGCTCAGAAAGCTGATGCCAAAACCGGGGCCGCGCTTGGCCGGATCCTGGCGGTAACCGATGCCGTAAGCGACCCGTCCGCCGACCCAGATGAAGCCCAGCAGGCTCGCCGCGGCGGGGTTGCCCAGCAACGCCGCCAGCCAGAAGGTGGGTAGAAAGAACACCAGCTGCTCGAGGGTGTTCTGCTGCACCCGCACGGCCCGCTCAAACGGCTCAGGGCCGCTGGTCGCCGGCGGCATCACCTTGTGCTTGACACGTGCCTGTCCCACCGCCATGGCCGTGCCCTGGTAAGTGATCAACGCCGCCAGGGTGACAACGCTCGGCAGAACGGGAATGGTCATCGGTGGGTGCGCGGGCGCCCCAACCATGCCACGCGGATGCTGGACGTGCGCTGCTCATCGCAATCGGGCCAAAAGCGCGCCTTGCCGCTGGCACCGGCAAGGCGCAAGCCCATCAAGGTGGGAGCAGCACTGCAGCACCGCCGGTGATTCCTGAGCAGAAGCAAATGACCGGAATGCTGGGCCATCCGGTGGCCGAGAACCCGATCGACCGGATGTTTGACGCGGTCTACGCCCACTACGGCCTGAACTGGCAGTTCTGGAAGAGCGACATCGCCAGCGAGGCCGACCTGGCGCTCGCCATAGCCGCGCTGCGGCCCCTGGGCTACCGCGGCCTGTGCATCACCGTTCCCTGGAAACGCGCTGTGATCCCGCTGCTCGATGCGGTCGATGACGACGTGAGTGCCATCGGTGCGGCCAACTACCTGACGATCGAGCAAGGCCGGCTGATCGGCCACAACAACGACGGCAAGGGTTTGGTCAAGGCGATCCGCAAGGTCAGCGGCCTGCGTGGCCAGCGTGTGGTGATGCTGGGTGCCGGCGGGGCGGGACGCGCCATGGCAGTCGAACTGGCCTGGGCAGGCGTGGCCCAGCTGACCCTGGTGACCCGGCGGGAAACCCAGGGCATCGAAGTGGCCGAAACAGTCATGCGCGCCAGCGGTGTGCCCTGCCATTGGCAGCGCTGGCAATCGCCGGTGGCGTGTCCAGCGGACACCACACTGCTACTGAATGCCACCCATCTGGGTAGCGCTCCGGCGCTTGAGACCGTGCCGGTGGACTGGAGCTCGGTCGACTCTGGCTGCACGGTGGTGGATGTGATCACCAACCCACGCCACACACCGTTTCTGGAGACCGCGCGCGCGCGGGGCTGCGCGATCGTCGATGGCGTCGAGATGCTCGTGCAATTGGCGATGCAGATCTTCTCGCGCTGGACTGGCATCCATCCCGATGAGGGGGTGTTTCAACGGGCTGTTTCGGCAGCGCTGGGGGAGTGCGTGACACGCGGCTGAATCAGCTGCTGCAGATAGGACCTCAGGCTCAAGGGTGGCTGGCCTGGGTAAACGATGTCGGCGATCTGCCAGGCACCGCCAGGGGCCTGAACCATGGCGTAGGTCAAGCGCTGCGGGGGCTCATGCGGTCGATCACGCAAACCGGCGCGCACATCCACCACGACTTGCAGGTGTCGCGGATCAACGGCACGGCAACCCTGGATTGCTGCGGCAAAGGTCTGCGTCTGGGTGCCATTGAAGAGGTCAAAGTCGACAGGATGTGTCTGCTCAGCCCCAGGGGCATAGGCCTGACGCAGCAGGGTGTCGAGCTGCGGTGTAAAGCGGCTGCTCTGACTGGCGATGACCACCAGACCAGGGCGATCCTGAGCAGCCAGGCGCCAGCGATAGAGAGCGTCCAACTGCGCGTGCACAGCGGCGGGGCAGGAGGTCAGAATTGCCGAGGCGGTCGTAGCCAGAAACAGGGCGATTGACACGGACGACTTGATGCTCAACAGCACCCCAAGTCTCACCAGCAACACCCCGTGACGGAACAAGCACCATGAAGCAGGTCAGTTTTGTCAATGAGGTGCTGCGCACCCTGGGGCGCTTTGCCGCCTTCAGCGGCGTGGTGGCCCTGCTGCTGTGGATCACCTGGGTGATGCTCGACCTCAAGCACCTGCAGTCAGGATTCACCCTTCCATAACCACGAGCGCGCCAGGTGAACAGGGGCTTCTGCGGATGCAGACCAAGTGCTCGCCTTAGCCTCAAGCCACATCTCGTCTGCCCATGACCCTGGCGCCCCCCGCCCTGCGCACCATTGAGGTGGCCCTGGCGGCCAATCCTTACCCCGTGGTGATCGGAGAGGGGGCCCTCGCTGGGCTTGGCGAGCAGGTGGCGGCGCGGGGCTTCAAGGCCGGTACCAAGGTGCTGGTGGTGACCAACCCGGTGGTGCAGCAGCACTACGGCGCCACCGCCCTGGCCAGCCTGCAGGCCGCAGGCTTTGACGCCACCACCCTGGTGATCGAAGCCGGCGAAGACCAGAAAACCCCAGCCACCGTGGGGCTGATCCACGACGCCGCCTTTGCCCGCAAGCTCGAGCGTGGCTCGCTGATCGTGGCCCTGGGCGGCGGTGTGGTTGGCGACATGGCCGGCTTTGCAGCCGCCAGTTGGTTGCGGGGCATTGCCGTGGTGCAGGTGCCCACCACCCTGCTGGCCATGGTCGATGCGGCGATCGGCGGCAAGACCGGGGTCAACCACCCCGGTGG